>DATNQB010000074.1 GCA_036702875.1 Oculatellaceae cyanobacterium
AAACCTAAGCCCAAAAAAACGGGTAATCAGAGGTACTCATGACCATTGGAGCCTTATTACTGAGGAGCCGTGTGAGGTCGAAAGTCTCATGCACGGTTTTGAAGACGAGTGGTTCTCGTGAGGGAATCGCTTAGTTTAACAATGGGCGATTAGTAACAAATTGAATCATTTTATCGAGGTTTGCCTAGATACTGAAAACAGTGTGTGGCTAATGCTGCATTCTGGTTCACGTAATATTGGCAATATGTTGGCACAATGCCACATTAGTACAGCTAAGGAACTCACCCGACTGGCTAATACCCAACTGCCAGATTTAGATTTAGCTTATTTTGTCCAAGGTACATCGGAGTTTGCAGCATACTGGCGCGATTTACAATGGGCGCAAAACTACGCCCGATTCAACCGAGAAGCCATGATGGCACGCTTCAAGCGGATTATTGAAAAACATTTAGCAGGTGGCAAACAAGCTAAACCACTATTGGAGGTTAATTGTCATCATAACTATGCAGAGCAGGAGGTTCATTTTGGTGAAGAAGTTTATGTAACTCGCAAAGGTGCAGTCCGCGCCCGTGAACAAGACTATGGCATAATTCCTGGTTCGATGGGGGCTAAATCTTTCATTATTAAAGGGAAAGGCAATGCCCACAGCTATCATTCGTGCAGTCACGGGGCAGGTAGATTGATGTCACGCAATAAGGCAAAGGAAAACTTTAGCCTTGATGATTTGCTTGAACAAACTCAAGGGGTTGAATGTCGTAAGGATACAGGGATTTTAGACGAAATTCCTGGTGCTTACAAGCCAATTGAGCAGGTAATGGCAAACCAGTCTGATTTAGTTGAGGTAGTAGCAACTCTGAAGCAGGTTGTGTGTGTCAAGGGGTAAAAAATACTCAATATGGTATAAAAGAACTCAGACACGCAAACCTATAAATAGGCTAGAAATTAGCGACAATTGAAACCGCTTAAAAATTATTTAGAGGGTATGTGGAGGTAATGCTATGTCAGATTTAGATCGTGGAATTATGAAGTTTAAGGGGGCAGATTCCCCAAAAGCAGTTGTTATCTCTTCTGTGCTAGTTTTAGGTGGCATCGGCTTCCTACTTTGGTGGGCATTGCAAAGTGCTTACGTGGTGAATTAAAAGGTAACTCTCAGAGTAGCTTTGCTCTTGACTTACCCCAGACAACAAGCGGGTAAGATGCCCGCACTACTAATGTCGTCAGGGCAAGTGCGATCACTCTTTTTCCACCTATAAACTAATCTCAACATAAGTATGGGGCAATCCTTCTCGGACTGCCCCATACTCATAATTAATAGCTTTCTAATCTTTAACACTAGCTGTGCTACCCAGACTTGGTAAGTAGCAAATATCAGCAGACCCAAACTATCTCTGGGTTAGGACTTGCTTGCCTCATCTTGTAGGCGAGATACAACATTGTAATCATCCGCACCTGCGGGAGTTCTAGATTCGGAAATACCTTCGGTAGCACCACCAATAGCTTTCCATGCTGCCAAACCACCTTTTAGTTCAGCTACACATTCAAAACCAGCTTGGCGCAATAAAGAAGCGGCACTCGCAGTTGCTTCATCGCTTTCGCCATAAACATAAATATCGCGGCTGGGTTCTAGGCTAGATTTAGCGCGGTCTACTAACTGATCCACTGGCATCGCCATTGCACCCATGATGTGACCATCGTTGAAAGTATTGCGATCGCGCACATCAAGAATTGTAAAAGCTGGTTCGCCCCATTCTAAACGTGACTTCAAATCTTCAGCTGAAGATTGAGTTTTCAGTCCTGGTGGAGTGGGGGTAACTTCTGGCATATTATCTTTAGCGCCTTTAATTGAATCACCTACCTTATTGGTAGCCTTTTCAATACCTTCTGTAATTTTGTCTTTAGCGTTTTCCAAGTTTTCTGAAATGTTTGACATGATTTAAAATCTCATTACTTTAAATGACTTTAAATGAAATTTAGCAATGAATTTACGCTTAACTTCTCTTTCTTGGGAGGTAATATATAAATTATCTATCTTTAGAGAGACGTGATTCTATAAATTTGTATGCCATGCGAATAGTCCTCATAACTAAAGAATATAATCCTCAGAAAGGATACAAGTGTTTGATTATTGCTATATAAGAATTTAAATTTTTGATCGAGCTAAGAAATTACAAATTTGTTTTTTTATCGCAGATGTGAGCAGATTAACGCAGATTACGCAGATGGAACCCACAATTTTATTGACTTATACAAGAAATATAATAATTAATTACTAAAATAAAATATTAGCTATTTAAACAAATTTAAATAATAAAACACCAAGCTATTTTTTTATTAAAAAACAAATGTTTAAGTTCTTGATGAAGATTCTACGGCAAGAATAGAAAAGAATATTATGTTTGGTTAAGCAGTCAAATTATTCTTGACGCGAAACCTTGGCTAGACAGACTTATGTTGCACTAATACATTATGTTCAATCAAACGAACCTGATATAAAACTTAACTTTAAGGATTGGATATAAAACAAAATAAAAAATCGTGTAACTTTTGTTAAAATATTAACTAAATGAATTGTCAGTAAATTATCTGCAAATTATCTGCCATATCATAACTAAGTCAAGAAAAATTACCTCATACAAAGAAAAAATACTATGGCACTTGGTATTCAACCTTTGCCCACAGAGGTAGTAAACCTAATTGCTGCTGGAGAGGTGATTGACTCTATGGCAGCAGTTGTACGTGAATTGGTAGAAAATGCTTTAGATGCTGGAGCTAAAAGAATTGTAGTATCTTTATATCCCGATCAGTGGCGAGTGCGGGTTGCAGATAATGGCAATGGTATGGTGCTAACTGATTTACGACAAGCAGCAGTTGCACATAGTACTAGCAAAATCCGCAAATGCGAAGATTTATGGAAGATTACTAGCTTAGGATTTCGTGGCGAAGCTTTACACAGCATAGCTCAGTTAGCATCTTTAGAGATTTTGAGCCGTGCAAGTAGCTGTAGTGAAGGTTGGAGTGTTACTTATAATACTCAAGGGGAAGCGGTTGATGTTTCTGCGGTGGCGATCGCACCTGGTACTGTAGTTACAGTATCTAATTTATTTGGTAATTGGGCTGCTCGTCGTCAAGGTTTACCCCCGATGTCGCAACAAATGCGAGCAGTGCAAGCAATTATTCATCAAATTGCTTTATGTCATCCCCATGTTACTTGGAATGTACAGCAAAATGGGCGTGAGTGGTTCAGTATTAGTCCTGGTGTCACAGCTAGACAAATTTTACCTCAGTTATTGCAACAGGTAAGGTTAAGTGATCTGCAACAGCTAACAGTTAAAGTACCTACGCCGCAAGCTGTGGGGGTACAGGGAAACGGGGGTGTAGGGGAGAAGAATGGAGATAATGCTTCAATTCCTAATTCATCGGATCAGAATAGTTATCTAAATTCATCACTATATATAGTGTTAGGATTACCCGATAGATGCCATCGCAGACGTGCAGACTGGGTGCGAGTAGCAACCAATAGACGGATGGTGCGATCGCCTCAATTAGAGCAAACTATATTAGGAGCATTTCAGCGTACTTTACCACGCGATCGCTACCCGATTTGTTTTCTGCATTTAGATATTTCTCCTCATCAAATTGACTGGAACCGTCATCCCGCCAAAGCAGAAATTTACTTACACCATCTTACTTATTGGCAAGAACAAGTAGCACAAGCAATTGAGCAAGTTTTGCGAATAAATCCAGAACTTCTTCCAGAGGCACTGCATACAGAAAGGGTGACACAATTACTTAAAGCTTCTGAAGCTCAAGGTGGGTATAGTGTCGGGCGTTCCATTCAAGAATTACCAGCGAAGCAAAGCACAAATAAAGTTAATGATATTGGATTGATTGAACTAAGAGCGATCGCACAAGTTCACAATACTTATATATTGGCAGAACATCCCACGGGATTATGGTTAGTAGAACAACATATTGCTCATGAGAGAGTATTGTACGAGCAATTATGCGATCGCTGGCAACTTATACCCTTAAAATCACCAGTAATTCTCACTCAATTAACACCAGCGCAATTAGAACAACTTCAACGATTAAATCTTGATGTTCAACCCTTTGGCGAACAATTATGGGCAATTCGTACAGCACCAGAAATTTTAGCGCAACGAGATGATTGCCAAAACGCCTTATGGGAAATTAGCTTAGGAGGCGACTTACAAACTGCTCAAGTAGCCACAGCCTGTCGTAGCGCCATCCGTAATGGTACACTCCTAAGCCTTCCAGAAATGCAAACGTTATTAGATCAGTGGAAAAGCACCCGTAATCCTCGTACTTGTCCGCACGGACGACCAATTTATTTATCATTAGAAGAATCTGCCCTAGCGCGTTTCTTCAAGCGTCATTGGGTAATTGGTAAAAGTCATGGGATTTAAAATCAATAACCCACTAGCGATTTAAACCAGATCAATTTCCTGCAAATACTGCTATACATCCTACTGTAGAGACGTGATATATCGCGTCTCTACTTACTTTTTGCGATATCGCCTATTTTTATCTAATTAAATTATTATTTAATACAGTATTAAACGTTGCTATATGAATAACTCTCCAACAATCGCTTCTGTTGCATTAAACATTATTTTACTCTTTATAATATTATTTTTGCTCTATCAAAAAGGCTCAGTCAATAAAGCTTTTATTGATTTTTGTGCAAGTGTATCATTACCAACAGACCACTTAATTACTAAATCTTGGTGGGTAAAGGAAGTTAGCCATCAAGTCAGCTTGACGCAATCTCAGGAATACAATGCTTGCATATTCGGTGACTCAATTACTTCTCCTCTAAACAATACATTAGGTGATCATACTTTTAATTTTGCTCTTAAAGGCATGAGTAGTGTTTCTTTAATTGAGCAATTACATAAATTAGTTGCTGCTCATGTGAGATGTCAAAAAGCAATTATTGCCATTGGTACAAACGATGCTTGTTATCATATTGATGATGATACTTTTATTAATAATATGCAGCAGTCAATATCTTTAGTAAGGGAAATGGGTGCTAACCAAGTAATTTTAATCCCTGCTTTTTACTCAACTGTTGCAGCAAGCCTCAATCCATTATTAGCAGGTACAATTACTAGGGTTGAAGAAATTAATCAATTAATTAATCAAGTTGCGGAAAGTCAAAATGTTTTAGTAAATACTGAATGTATACAAGAATTATTTGAGGGGAAATCACTGAAAAAGAATTTAACTACTGATGGTGTTCATCTAAATGCTGATGGACAAAAAATATATCGACAAGGGTTAATCAAGCTCATTTGAGAAATAAACTACATAGAGACGTATCATGGTACATCTCTAATCAAATTATTAAAAAAGCCTGCATACGCAGGCTTAGTATGTATAGCCTCAGCATCAATAGCTGAGGGAATTTGAAACAAAGAAATTTAATTATTTACCTATTGCCTTGCCGATCGCTTCTTGCGCTTGATCAATTAAATTAGAATCAGAATTTTCTTTTTGAGAAGATACTACTGTTTTTTCGTTAGCCTTTTCACCGTAGTCAAATAATTCATTGGCATTTTTTGATGCTTGCTTATCCTCTTCTAGAAGACCTGTAGCTTCACTATATTCATAAGCACGGTCAATTTTTTCCTGTGAGCTTAGATGACGAGGAGGAGTAGAAAGCGCATAGCTAGGCTGTTGAAAGAAAATAAATAAACTACAAAAGCTAGTTAAAAATATTAAGCTGAATGTCAGCGCAACCTTAAATAATCCTTTTTGAATAGCTGCTGAAAACTGAGACATAGTACTTTCCTCAAAATTTGGTTTTTGCAAGCTGTTATAGCTGAATTTATGTAAATAAAATTTATTTACAATAACACAACTTATTGTGATTTTGTACCTAAAAGAATGCTTCTATCCGCAGACACATAAATTTTAGGGTTCTAACCATTCTTGATTAATTTGGATACCTCGGCTTTCCATTGTTTGTTCAAATAAATCTGTAGGCAATGCTTGTTCTACAACCCAAACACCAGGTTTGTTAAGTTTGCCATCTAACATTAGTTGAGCAAGACTGCCAGTGCCACAGGCGGCTGCAACTGATGTATTTTTATGTACTAAAGTTGAGCAATAACTTGCTGGTTGTCCATCCTTGCTACCTGTGACTTCAGAACGAATCGCAACGCCAATACCACTGAGTTTGTCAGTAAAATCGGTCATGCGGTGACTAACATGGGCAAGAAATTCAATCACTGCTGAATTTCTCAGCCAGCTAGCAGGCCACCAGTGGGCAACACTCCAAGTAAGATAGTTATAAAAATCTGGAACTGTACCAAATTTAGTAATTACAGTTTTGACAGGAAAGGTTTCTGGTAAGGTAAATGTTTCTGGCATATCGAACCAGTAAACACCAGTACGACCGTAAGGTGCTGGAAATTGAATCGTTTCGCGATCGCTATACGGCTTCACCATCTCCCATTTACCATCTATCCACGATTCAAACTCACGGCGCAACCCTAAAAACGTAGTTCGCATCACCGTAATACCAGCACCACCAGATCCAGCTACCACATAACTTAAGTGGATGCGTTCTGCTTCATCTAGTTGCTCAACGCCCTGTCGCACCATGCTATTAGAAATACCAGGGAAAATGCCTGTGTTAACAATTGCTGTCACCCCAGCAGCTTCAGCATCCGGTTTGTAGTCTAGTGCCTTACGAGTAAAAGAACGGTGATCGCTGACATCGAGATAGTTGACACCTTGTTCTATGCAACTTTTCAGAACTCTAGCATCGCGGTAGTGAAAAGGGCCAGCACAATGGATCACTAGATCTGAGGATGCGATCGCATTTTTCAGGCTATCCTCCTCATCCAAATCCAAAGCAAAAAATTCTACCTGCGATCCTAGTTGAGAACTTATTGCCGTTCCATTAGCTGAGTTCCTTCCTGTAACTATAATTTCAGCATCAGTATGGGCAATCAGATCTTGTGCCACACTGCTACCTATCCGTCCTGTTCCCCCAAGAATTAAAACTTTGTTCATTGATAATTGGTCATTGTTAATGGTTCATTGATTTAAACCTATCCTTACAGTTCATCATTTTTTTGTATTTCTCCCCATCGGTAGTAAGAATGACATCTACTCTATAGAAAAGATGATTTATGAAGCTAAAGAAATAGTTTTATGCGTCGATTTGCTGTTACGGTTTGGTACGGTGGTGTAGCATTGCTGGGAATAGGCATCTTCCTAATCCTGATAGGCATCGTCTCGTCAGCCTACATAATTTTGTTTGGAATATTGTCGGTCTGGCTGGGTTTCTGGCTATGTCAGCGTGGAGGCAGACTATGGGAAGGTAATAAAGATGACAGACAAACTGCCAAAAAACTTAAATAGAATCGCTTAATAATTTCCGCAATTTGTCAATCCGTAATTATACTGCTTGAGCTAATTAAGATTGTTTAAATATCCCTAATCTTTCCCTAGCCTGTGTCAATTTTAGGTTGATATGCTGGAAACAGGGGCGATTTTTTGATAAAGATTTACAAGCGATCGCACTTTATTCACTCTTAACATCTCGCACTTCGGATCGTAATAATATCCAACCGATGACTGCCAAAACAGCACTTATAGCCAAAAATCCCAAATCCCAAGCAAGTTCATTTGCCCCTGATTTCACATGATGAATCCCCAAAATGTGGTGATCAATTAAACCCTCAATTAAATTAAAACTACCTGCACCGATAGCCAAACAAGCACCAAATATTTTTGGCGAACTCAAAACATCTCCAACCTGGCTGGCACGCCAGATCAAAACCAACCCAACGGCTATAACTATATATATTCCCCACAAAAACAATCCATCCCAAAGGGTATTTAATTCTAAATTAGAAGTGTTAGTGAGGGGTTTAACACTTGATAGCATATGATGCCATTGCAAAATTTTGTGCAGCACAATACCATCAAATAATCCTGCTAGTCCTATTCCCAACAAAATACCAGCAGCAATCATTAATTCAGAGTTATTTTGTGGTTTTTCCATACAAGCTTTTTGGGATAACTCATTAATTTAATTGAGAGTAAAGCTTGTTAGTCAACTCAGCCATTGCACTAAAGTATGATTTATATCAGATATTCCAGCGATGGTCAGTAATAAGCATAAAATTAGTACTTTGATAATTGATAATTGTTCAGGACTTACGCAGAAAGCCCCTATGACTAGGATGGTCACACTACATCTGATATATATCAAGCGACCACAAATGTAGTGCGGGCATCTTGCCCGCGAGTTAATTTAATTTGCGTAAGTCCTCTTGTTAATTGTTCAAGAGGTCTAATGTTTAAATTAATTTTTAATGCCCGTTGTCGCAATACCACGAATAAACTGCCTTTGACCAATAATGAATAGTAAAACTACTGGCACGGTAGCAATTACTACTGCTGCCATTAATAATTCCCAACTATTAGTAAATTGCTCTTGAAAATCTGCCAAAGCTAACTGCACTGTTCTTAACTCTGGTCGCGTGGTAAATACTAAAGGCTTAAATAAATCATTCCACTCACCAATAAAGGTAAATAGAAACAGCGTCACTAAAGCTGGTCGAGATAACGGTAGCATTACGCGCCACAAAATTTGCAGTCGGTTAGCGCCATCAAGTGCCGCAGCTTCTTCTAATTCCACTGGAATAGTCAAAAAATATTGGCGCAAGAGAAAAATTCCAAATCCACTCGCGGCTGTTGGCAAAATTAATGCCCAGTAAGTATTAATTAAATGTCCCCATTTCAATACTAAAAAAATCGGAATTACTAATATTTGAAATGGAATTACCAAAGTTGCCAAGACAATCAGCAATACTGCTTGCCGTCCCCGAAATTTTAATCTTGCCAAAGCATAACCTGCTAAAGCAGACGTGACAATTTGAAATCCTGTTACCGCTAAAGCTACTAGGGTTGAATTAGCAAACGCTAACAAAAAACTACCACGCTGCCAAGCTGCCTGATAATTCGCTAGAGTGAATTTGGATAGTATCAGGGTTTGCCCTGGGGTAGCGCCAGTAGTTGTCAGGGAAGTAATTAATACTACAGCTAGTGGTAACAATACTACACTAGCGATCAGAAGCAGCAAAACTAAACTTAGCGATTTCCAAATGCTTGCTGAATATTGGTATAAATGTGTTTTAGGCATTAATACTCATTTAAGCTTATGCTTATAGAATCAGATGGGATATTCTTCCAATTGGGGAACAGTTTAAACCAGTAATAAGGTCTAACATAGAAATTTGTTAAGTTAAGTTAAACTAGCATTTTGAATCTCACCCTCAATTTACAGGGTTGACCTATCTTGTATCCGAGTTAAGAACACAGGAGATAATTGATTTATGGCGCAAATTGCAGCCAGCTTAGAAATTGACTTCCAAAGCGAAACATATAAAGATGCCTATAGTCGCATCAATGCGATCGTAATTGAAGGTGAACAAGAAGCATACGAAAATTACACTAAACTTGCTGAACTACTACCAGAATCTAAGGATGAGTTGATTCGCTTATCCAAAATGGAGATGCGTCACAAGAAAGGATTTGAAGCTTGTGGTCGCAATCTCCAAGTTACACCAGATTTAGAATTTGCCCGTAACTTCTTTTCAAGACTGCACGAAAACTTCAAAGTAGCAGCAGCTAAAGGTGAAATTGTTACCTGCTTGCTAATTCAATCACTGATTATAGAATGCTTTGCGATCGCCGCATACAACATCTATATACCTGTCGCCGATGACTTCGCCCGCAAAATCACTGAAGGCGTAGTCAAAGATGAGTACACTCACCTGAATTTTGGTGAAGTGTGGCTTAAAGAACACTTTGAAGAATCCAAAGCTGAACTAGAAACAGCCAATCGTCAGAACTTACCCATAGTTTGGCAGATGCTTAATCAAGTTGCTAAGGATGCTGGTGTTTTGGCAATGGAAAAAGATGCCTTAGTTGAAGACTTCATGATTGCCTACGGCGAAGCCCTAAGTAATATTGGCTTCACCACTCGCGATATCATGCGGATGTCTGCCTACGGTCTTATCGCAGCTTAGTATTCAAATCTCGCACAAAATATAGAGACGCGCCACGGCGCGTCTCTATATTTAATTTTGGCTAAAGGTGCTTACAGACTTTTCTCCTGACCAATCTGTAAAGGTAGTTTCATTTTTATAATGTCTTGGAGTTTCGAGTAATAAGCGCCAAGCAACACCCCAATCTAATATATATTTTTGACTTTTTTCAGGATAATGAGTTGTGATTAACTCTTGCACCAAAGGATAATAATCAGAATTTATTGCTGGAAAAATATGATGTTCGGCGTGGTAAGAAAAATTGAAATGTAATAAATCAAAGATTTTAGGAACCCGCAAAGACAAACTATTAATTAGTGGATCATTAACACTGGTCATTTGGCATAACATATGATTGGTATAAATATAAAACATCACCCCAGCATAGCCAATTGCTATCGGTAGAAAGTAACTCAAAATTAGTTTAATTGGGTTAAATTCTAGGTATGCCATAATACTGAAGTGAATCATAAAGATTACCAAAGATTCCCAGGCGATCGCGCGACGATCTTTAGCACTAACCGTAAACGCAGCAGGGACATAATCAACAGTTTCACGATTGAACAACACCACAGAAGTTAAATTGCGAAAAGTGTGTACTCCCCATGCACTTGTCATACCCACAGTCAACCAAAAAGGATTCACCTCAGCAGAAGGCACAAATAAATTTTGAATCCATTTACCCCAAGTTTTAGGTTGTTCGTCTAAATAATTGCGATCCGGATCTCCAAAATCATTGGTATTACTGTGATGCACACGGTTATGAACTGCTTTCCATAATGTTGTCGGCATCCACAACATTGTTAATCCTAGTAAACTGATTAGCCTCATCAGACGGGGGTTTCTAATTACACTACCGTGCATGAGGTCATGAGATGTAAATAGTAAAGCAATTACACTATTACCCATTACCACAGACAAGGGTAAATACAGCCATAAATAATATACAGACCACTGATCCAACTTATCTGCAATCATCCAGCCCAAAACCAAAATTACTAAATTAATTAATAAAATTAGTAACTTATTGATCTTCGGGGCAAATGCTTCAGGGGGAAGAAAGGGGCGTAATTTTTTCGCGTACTCGGTTTGTGAAATCAGATTTGTGTCTTTGCAAATGGTCATTACTTTTATTAACCAAGTTAGAATTTAGGCAAAATATTCAGTTGTTAAATCTTGGATAAATTGAAAGCAATTTCCCAAAAATCTTTTTCAATATAGCAGAATATTAAAATTTTATGTATAAATAACTACAATTTATTTTGCGGTACTACAAAGTATCTCAAAATATATCTACCTATTGGGTAATTTAAATATTAAAACTTGATTTCGTATCAAGCAACTTGTGCGCCTAAGCTAACGCGCAAATAAACTTGTACATTTTATAATTGAGAGAAAAGTTATCAAATACTCTTACCCTCTCCCCTCTCTCCTCCCTCTTCTCTCCCTAAAACATCAAATTTAGAAACACAATAGCTTATTACACGCTGTCGATCAGCAGATTTAAACTGTTGCTCAGAGGAGCGGCAATTTTTTGTACAATTGTTAAGAGGCTTTAACGATTTTAATCTTTAATCCTAAATTCCGCCTGATCCGCAGGTATACCCACAGCAATTCATGTTTGGTCTAATCGGTCACCTTACCAGTTTGGAACACGCTCAAGCCGTCGCTGAAGAGCTAGGCTATCCAGAATACGCAAATCAAGATTTGGATTTTTGGTGCAGTGCGCCGCCACAAATCGTCGATCACATTACTGTCACTAGCATTACTGGTCAAAAAATTGAAGGTCAGTATGTTGAATCCTGCTTTTTGCCAGAGATGCTTGCTAATCGCCGGATTAAAGCAGCTATCCGTAAAATTCTGAACGCGATGGCTCATGCTCAAAAGCATGGCATTAACATTACAGCCTTGGGAGGCTTTTCTTCAATTATTTTTGAAGAATTTAATCTGCACGAAAGTAAGCAGGTTCGTAATGTCAAGTTAGAGTTTGATCGTTTTACTACAGGTAATACTCATACTGCTTACATTCTTTGTCGTCAAGTAGAACAAGCATCTCAAAAACTAGGCATTGATTTGTCTAAGGCGACAGTTGCAGTAGTCGGTGCTACGGGTGACATTGGGAGTGCGGTTTGTCGTTGGCTAGATGCCCGCACTGATGTAGCAGATTTATTATTAGTGGCACGCAATCAGGAACGACTGCAAAACCTACAAGGGGAACTGGGAAGAGGTAAAATTTTAGGATTAGAAGAAGCTCTACCTTTGGCTGATATTATTGTCTGGGTTGCAAGTATGCCTAAAGGTGTGGAAATTGATCCAGCTACTTTAAAGCAACCTTGTTTGCTGATAGATGGTGGATATCCTAAAAATCTGTCAACTAAAGTTCAGCATCCAAGTGTATGTGTTCTCAATGGTGGGATTGTTGAGCATTCTCTGGATATTGACTGGAAAATTATGAAAATCGTCAATATGGAAGCGCCAGCACGCCAGTTGTTTGCTTGTTTTGCAGAAGCAATGCTATTGGAATTTGAAAAGTGGCATACTAACTTTTCTTGGGGACGAAATCAGATTACCGTAGAAAAGATGGATCAAATTGGTCAGGTGTCTGTCAAACATGGTTTCCGACCTTTATTAAGCAGTTAGCGATTAGCTTTTAGCGATTAGCTTTTAGCTATGTAGATTGGTAATTTATGCACTTTTTTGATAAATCTTAAGTTGACAAGCAGCTAACTGCTAACCGCTAATTGCTAACCGCTAACTGCTAACCGCTAATTGCTAATTGCTAACTATGCCAAGTCCTGAGCGTAAACCGTTACTTTTAGATTTTGAAAAGCCCCTTGCCGATCTAGAGACACGAATTGAACAAATTCGTGAACTAGCAGAAGAAAACAACGTCGATGTCTCTGAGCAGATTCGTCAGTTGGAGGCACGAGCGGTGCAACTTCGCTCTGAGATTTTTAGTAGTTTATCACCATCTCAACGGCTGCAAGTAGCTCGTCATCCCCGCCGCCCTAGTACTTTGGACTATATTCAGGCAATAACTGATGAATGGATGGAATTACACGGCGATCGCGGCGGTGCTGATGACCCTGCTTTAGTTGGCGGTGTGGCTCGTTTGGCAGGTCGCCCTGTGGTGATGTTAGGTCATCAAAAAGGTCGTGACACTAAAGATAATGTGGCCCGTAACTTTGGGATGGCTTCTCCTGGTGGCTACCGCAAGGCGATGCGGTTGATGGAACACGCTAATCGCTTTGGAATGCCAGTTTTGACGTTTATTGATACTCCTGGCGCTTGGGCGGGTATCGAAGCTGAAGAGTTGGGACAGGGAGAAGCGATCGCATTTAATCTCCGCGAAATGTTCCGCCTAGATGTACCAATCATCTGTACAGTAATTGGCGAAGGTGGTTCAGGTGGTGCTTTGGGTATTGGTGTAGGCGATCGCCTATTAATGTTTGAGCATTCTGTCTACACTGTTGCTAGTCCTGAAGCTTGTGCCTCTATTCTGTGGAAAGATGCCGCCAAAGCGCCACAAGCCGCAGAAGCCTTAAAAATCACCTCTGGGGATTTGAAAAACCTTGGTATTCTCGACCAAATATTAACCGAACCTCTAGGCGGCGCTCATGCTGATCCTCTAAAGGCGGCGGAAATCCTTAAAAACGCTCTGTTGGATAATTTGGAAGAACTCAGCAGGTTAAGTTCTCCACAGCGACGAGAGTTGCGCTATCAAAAATTCCGTAAAATGGGCGTATTCTTAGAAGTACCTGCCTAATGATAGTTACATTTGTTACACAGACATCTGAGCAATGGTATACTTTTACAGGCTCAATTATCAACGATCAATTGCCCGTTTGCTTGCCCCTAACTTAAGTTATGGAAAATAAAAAAATCTTTTGTTATTTCAAGCCTTCAAAGTTCATCATGGGGTAATTGTTAATTGTTAATTGTTCATTGTTAATTGTTAAATGAGTTTTATTTCTAAAACAGAAAAATCTGCTCTGATTACAGGAGCAAGTAGTGGGATTGGCAAAGCGACTGCTTTAGAATTTGCTAAAGCTGGAATTAATTTAGCCTTAGTTAGCCGTTCTCCAGAAAAGTTAGAGGCTGTAGCTCAAGCAGCAATTGAAGCTGGGGTAAAAGCAAAAGCTTATACCCTAGACTTAGCTGAAGTTGAGCAAGTCAAAGAAAAAATTAGTGCGATCGCATCTGATTTTGGCTCTATAGATATTTTGGTGAATAATGCGGGTATGGGGTACACTAACACCCTCAGTGATACCTCCCTAATAGATTGGCAACAGGTAATTAACCTAAATCTCACCAGTGTGTTTCAGTGCATTCAAGGGATATTACCGATGATGCGCGATCGTGAGCAAGGGACAATAATTAACGTTGCCTCTATTGGTGCCAAACAAGTTTTTCCTGAATGGGGAGCTTATTGCGTCAGTAAATTTGGCATAATGGCTCTTTCTAAAACCCTAGCAGCAGAAGAACGCGCCCACGGAATTCGCGTCACAGCTATCTGTCCAGGTTCCGTCAATTCTGCTTTGTGGGATACAGAAACAGTGAGAGCCAACTTTGACCGTTCCGCAATGCTAACCCCAGAAGTTGTCGCGCAGTCGATTCTGCATACGGCGCTTTTACCTGCATCGGCAGTAATTGAAGAGTTAATTTTAATGCCTAATGTTGGCACTTTTTAATCTACTGCCTTTTTAGTTACTTATACCTACTTCCCATCACAATTTGAGACTAAATTTATCATGACTATTGCTCATCCCAACAGTGCCAAAGACTCTGAATCTACGAGCGGCAATACAGATATACGGGTAGAAACTCGCCCTGACCGCAATACATTAAACGGTCGGGAACCTAATTTGCACCGCCCCTCGGAAGAAATCCATGAGGATATGATGGACGCTGTAACGACGCTGTTGCTAGGGGTGGGCGAAGATCCACAACGGGAAGGTTTATTAAAAACTCCCAAACGCGTTGCTGAAGCAATGCGGTTTCTCACCAGTGGCTATACCCAATCTTTAGAAGATCTTGTCAACGGCGCAATCTTTGATGAGGGTCATAATGAAATGGTTCTTGTTCGAGATATCAATGTGTTTAGCTTGTGCGAACACCATATGCTACCGTTTATGGGCAAAGCCCACGTTGCTTATATTCCTAACCAGAAGGTTGTGGGATTAAGCAAGTTAGCTAGAATTGTAGAAATGTATTCTCGGCGTTTACAAGTACAAGAGCGACTCACACGCCAAATTGCTGAAGCAGTTCAAACTATTTTGGAACCAAAAGGTGTCGCTGTTGTGATGGAAGCCAGCCATATGTGTATGGTGATGCGGGGAGTGCAAAAAACTGGTTCTTGGACAGTGACAAGTGCAATGCTTGGCATCTTTCAAGAAGAGCAAAAAACTCGTGAAGAGTTTCTCAATTTGATTCGTCACCAACCCGCTTTCTTTTAAGTGTAAACATTCAGCAGTTAGCTATTAGCTAATTACTTCAGTACCTTAAATTAATATCAAACATAAAATCTCCCCCTTACCATAGAGGTAGTTGGGGGTGTTTTTTAATGCTTGATGAAGTTAATAAGTAGGGAAAGGTCAAAAATGAATTCGCGCTCCAGTATCCATAACTAAATCCACGTTGGAAATAGGGAATACTAACAAAGAATCAGGGGGTATCTACTTAACTGCATCAAATAGCACGAAACAGAATTATGAGTGCCGTTAAATCATTACTTCAGCCCTCTGCCCCACCCATTCATATCCGTCTGTTGCAGCAGACAATTGTGGCGATCGCTTACTACATTACTGCTGAATTTTCTTTCTCCTTGGCTAGCCTTCCTGGAAACGTCACTGCTGTATGGCCCGCCTCTGGCATTGCCTTAGCAGGTATTTTAATCTGGGGTTATCCGATTGGGATTGGAATACTGATTGGCTCTTTTGCAATTGAGTTAAAGACTAATGGATTCAATCGCACAGGTCTGGCGCTGACCCTAATAACTGCCTTGGGCCCTGTCCTGGCTGCCTTAATAGGAGCATACTGGGTCAAAGCTACACAAAACCCGTATCCTCTCCATCGAGTTAAACATACTGTCTACCTACTTGCTTTGGGGGGGTTGTTAAGTACTCTCGTCGATGCGCTGATGGGCTGTGTAGGCTTATGTCTGGCTGGCGAAGCACCCTGGTCTAGCTTCGGTATCATTTTTTATAGCTGGTGGATGGGAGATGCAATGGGGGTTTTCATTATTACACCCCTAGTACTTACTTGGCATTCGGGTTGGCGAAACCTCCGGCAGTTGCTCGCGAAACGGGGATTGGAAGCTGCAACCTTGGTTTTTCTGGCGATCGCAGTAAGTCGCATCACCTTTGGTGGCGGGTATCCGGTGGTGTATATGCTGATTCCCTTATTAGTTTGGGCGGCGTTTCGCTGCGGACAACTCCTCACGACGCTCATGGTTGTGATCATCTCAGCAATCTCAGTTATAGAAACTGTTAGGGGTTTAGGGCCATTTGTGCGAGTCTCTCAAAATGAATCCCTACTGCTGTTAGAGTCCTTCTTGGGTGTTGTTGCCTTAACCACTTTACTTTTGTCTGCGGTGATCAGCGAAAACGAGCAGGCAAACACTAAGCTGAAAACAGCAAATATAGAATTGCAACGTCTCGATCGCCTCAAAGATGAGTTTCTGGCAAATACTTCCCACGAACTCCGCACCCCCCTTAACGGCATCATTGGCATTAGTGAATCTTTAATTGATGGGGCTACGGGAAATCTATCGGAATTGACTCGCTCTAATCTTAGTTTGATTGTGGCTAGCGGTCGTCGTTTGGCTAACTTAGTCAACGATATCCTCGATTTTTCTAAGATGAAACACGGGCTGGAACTGCAACTGCAACCAGTTAATATTAGTGCGATCGCTAATTTAGTTCTTGCCCTCAGCCAAACTATAGTTGGTAAGAAAGAGTTGCAGCTAATAAATGCTATCCCCGAAAACTTTCCCCTGGCACTTGCTGACGAAAACCGCTTACAGCAGATTTTTTATAACTTGGTAGGAAATGCCATTAAATTTAGCGATCGCGGTATTGTAGAAATTTCCGCCAAAATTGTCCCCAATCCATTAACCTCTGAGCTAGAACAAATAGCTATTAGTGTCCGTGATACTGGAATTGGCATTCCCGAAGACAAATTTGAGCGTATTTTTGAATCTTTTGAACAAGTAGATGGTTCCACATCTCGCCAATATGCTGGCACTGGCTTGGGTTTAGCAGTCACAAAACAGCTAGTAGGATTACATCGCGGAAAAATTACCGTTTCCTCCACCATTGGCATAGGCTCCTGCTTTACCTTTACCCTACCCATAGCATCCACTCAGGTAGAAGAAGCTACCAATCAATTCTCAGTTACCACCACTACAGAACAACTTTCAAAAGTTCATCAAGAGCGCACGTTTGAGGCTGAACAATCGCCAACTCTAGCACTATTACACAAAGAAAATAATCTGATCGCGCTACTCGAAAAACTAGCAGCAAGCAAAGAAGAACAAAACCTTAAATTTACTATTTTAGTTGTTGATGATGAGCCAGTCAATCGCCAAATTCTCTTCAATCATTTAACTATAGAAAAATATGCAATTATCGAAGCAGAGAACGGAATACAAGCAATAGATATTATTCAAAGTGGTCTCATTCCTGACATAATTTTGCTAGATATAATGATGCCCCACATGAGCGGCTATGAAGTATGTCAAAAATTGCGTGAAACATTGCCTCCTGACCTGCTACCAATTATGTTTTTGACAGCCAAAAATCAAATGTCAGACGTAGTAACTGGATTCCAGATAGGAGGGAATGATTATGTAACTAAACCCTTTCAAAAAGAAGAACTAATTGCCCGTATTAAAAACCATATTAATCTCAAGCAACTTAAAACTGAAAAAGACTTTATTCGCTCCACCTTTGGACGGTATTTAACAGAAGAAGTAGTAAACGAATTACTCTCCCATCCAGATGCTTTAAAACTAGGAGGAGAACGACGGAAAATTACGATTTTGACCTCAGATTTACGAGGATTTACATCGACAGCAGAACGTTTGCAACCAGAAAAAGTTGTGAAAATTCTTAACTTTTATTTGGAACAAATGGCAGATGTAATTACAAAGTATCGAGGAACCATCGACGAATTTATGGGTGACGGAATTTTAGTTTTATTTGGCGCTCCTATCCCTAGAGAAGATGATACAACTAGGGCGGTAGCTTGTGCCGTAGAAATGCAGTTGCAACTCAAGAGTGTAAACGAACAAATGAAAACATGGGGTTTGCCACCTTTAGAAATGGGTATAGGCATTAACACTGGTGAAGTGGTAGTGGGTAATATCGGTTCTGAGAGGCGCACCAAGTACGGTGTAGTTGGTAATCAAGTGAACTTAACTTACCGGATTGAATCTTATACAACAGATGGCGAAATTCTCATTTCGGCTTCTACTTTAAAGGAGGCTGGAACAATCGTTCAAGTTGCTGGAGAAAAACAGGTTAAACCCAAGGGAATACAACAGCTAATTACAATCTATTCAGTAAGCGGAATTGCTGGCGATTACAACTTATTTCTAATGCCAGAGGAAGAGGTGTTTAAATCTCTAGTTGTACCCCTCCCTTTGCAATACTCAGTTTTAGATGGTAAACATTTAAGTGATAATTTATTTACAGGCAGTTTAATCAAACTGTCGCATAAGGGAGGACAAATAGTTGTAAAACAGACAGACACAGATTTTATTCCGTCTGCATTTACTAATATCAAACTAAATTTCTTAAATCTAATCGCAGGAGAAGTTACCGAAGGTATTTATGCAAAGGTTTTAGAAATTTCGGCTGATGATAGTAGTTTTTATATCTGTTTTACTGCTAAACCTCCTCATCTAGCAGAAAAACTCAATGAATTATATAGTTGTTTGCCTTAGAGCAGAACAAGATAAGACGAAAATTGGATGATTAAATTTCAAGTAATCGTAACTTTTCAAATAGTTGTGCTACTTTATTTAAATCTTTATCTCCAGGCGCTTTCTCTACACCACTAGATAAATCAATACCACTCGGTTGTAGTTGCTCTAAGGCATTTAATATATTATCTGATGTTAAACCACCTGCCAAAAACCAAGGACAATTTGGATTAAATTCTTGTAAGGTTTTCCAATCTAATGTTTTACCAGTACCACCTAACATTTGGGGATGGTAAGCATCAAGGAGTAAAGTATCAACACAATCCTTGTATGCGTTTGCCTGAACTAAATCTTCTGGTGTTCTTACTCTTAATGCCTTAATAATTTCTACTTTAGGTAAAAACTGACGTAATTGCTGACAAAAATCAATTGTTTCTTTACCATGTAATTGCACACCAGTCAAGTTTCCTGCTGTTACTATTTGGCAAATCTCTTCAACTGTGCTATCAGCAAATACGCCAATGCAGTGAACATTTACAGATAGTTGTTCTACGACAGCCTTAATTTGACCTGCGATGACATAGCGGGGAGATTGAGGAACGCAAATGAATCCTAAAGCTGTAGCACCGAGTTGTGCGATCGCATCCCCTTGTTCTGGTTTCGTAATACCACAAATTTTTACTCGCATTAGCTTAAGATTTGTATCAAAACTTCCTTGAATTGTTAACTCTTAAAACAAATTGTGGCTTCTTGCTAACTGCTTTTTATAATCCTTACTTGTTTGGATTCTATTAAAGCAGGAGACAGTAAATTGCTTCACTTAACTTTACTTACAATTGCACAGTCAACCGTTCCCCCCACCCCAAGCTGGACTCCTACTATCGGTCTAGTAATGGTACTCTGTAACCTTTTAGCGATTGCTATTGGTCGCTTTGCCATCCAAAAGCCTGGTGAAGGCCCAGACTTGCCAGTGTCTAAGCCCGCATTGTTCCGCAATTTTAACTTGCCTGAATTACTAGCCACAATGAGTTTTGGTCACATCATCGGAGTGCGATTCGTTGACTAGAAACCAATACCAGTAAAGGTCTTGGAGGATTAGTCGCATGATATCAGTCTATCGTATTGACTGAAAATCTTGACAACTGAGTGAACCATGAGGGTGTAAATCCCTCCCCTGTAGATGCCA
>DATNQB010000075.1 GCA_036702875.1 Oculatellaceae cyanobacterium
GCGTTGAAAGCAGGTTTGATAAAATTCAGGTAACATAATGTCTTTTTCGGTCTTGGTCACTAATCGAGACCGATATTTTTTACCATACAATGCTCTGCGCTTCGCGCAGAGCGAGTTTCGACGGGGTTGTCACCCCGTCAAACAGCAGACGTAATTAAAGCAAAGCGATCGCCTACTGGTTGACTTAACAATTTTTTGGTAGATTCGGCTATTTCTACGCATTTCAAATCAATCAAGTGTCCCTCGCCACCAAAGCGATACCAACCATCAGCAAGCGGTTGATTAGCTAGGTAAATTAAACAAGTATCAGGATTCATTTGCACAGCGTTTTCTAAAAACAAGCTGCCTAATTCGCTGTCTGCATCAACTTTGCGTTCATCTATTTTTAAACGTGGATGTAAATGCGGCAGATAATCCCAAGGATGAGTTTCTACTTCTTGAGGTTGCTGCCAATTAGCAATAGATACCCAACTATTACCTTTATCAAATTTACCCGTAGGTGATTCCCTGTTAGCGGTTAACCACTGTTGCAAATCGGCATCCCAGTTTAATTTATGCTTGATTTTTCCTTTTTCAATCAAGCTATTAAACGGTGTAGGCACATAAAAGTTTTGGGGTTGATTATTATATGCCCAAAATGCCCCTGCTAATTGTAAGTTTTGCAGTTCATCCTTCGTATAGGTAGCCGCGTATAATCCTGATAAAGTAGTTGCACTAGGGGGAAAGTTAGCACCGGAACGTCCGACTAAATTCTCTGGGGAAAGAAACCGCCCTGCACTACCATAAAGTAATCCCAATGGTTGAATAATTATTAGGTACTGGAACATAAATGAAAACCTACTTTAGCAAGGTTGATAATCCAGTTATTGAGAGTGTTGCAGACGTTTTCACACTCAGCAGCCGAGTTAGCTAAAATCCATTTTTTACTGCCAACGTCCCACAAATTAGCTTCTAAATTCGCGCGATTTTCACCACCAAAATAAACTTCAAATAGCGCCAAAGCGACATCAGTTTGATTACCTTGAAAAGCGTGGCGAGATTCTAAGGCAGCGACATCATTATATATATGTGTCCAGTTGCGATCGCCACTGCGATCGCGATAACTTGATAATACTGGTTGCAGAAACCACCAGGGACAAGCCCATTCAATATAATTACCCCCATTAAATAACACCCGCAAGGCAATGCGATCGCGTCCCTGGTTTTTGGCTGATTTTTCAGCTTCTCGGCAATGTTGCAAAATATCCCTTTGGGGAACTCCCCCACCTGCCCACACAAAACCTACACTGACTGTAATAGGTTGTTGATGTTGTTCCCACACTTGCGGGAATTGATAAAACCATTGCAAACATTCTGCGGCTGTGAGTTTTGCGTCTGGGGCGTTGCGATAAAATACACCTAAGAAATCATCGCCACCTGCATAGATAATTCTGCCGTCGCGGTGGTTAGAATAAGGTAATTTACTAGGTAAGTTTTTTCCCCATGTCATCATTGCATGGCTAAATTCGTTTAATACATCAGTCTCAGTTTTATCGGAATTAGCCAAAGATTTTAAGTATTTGCCAATACTATCACCATCGCCTTGAAACCAACCAGTCCAGCGATTTTCTTCAAAGCGGTTTAAATCGCGGAAAGTTTGGGGAATTTCTACACTAGGAAGTTGTTCCGGTTTGAGGTTTAATTGAGATGCGATCGCTTGATAAGTAATCAGCCGTTTAATTAATTCAGGAATACTTAATTGTTCAGTCGGATCAACAAAAGCTTCCCCTAATACTTTAATTTGATTGAGTTGGGTATAAAACTGGCGAATTTCTGCTGTTTGTTCACTTAAATTAACTTTAGCCGGATTTATACTTTGACTCATTTTAGGATATGCGATCGCATCTGCACCAGATAAAGTTGAACTTTCCCCCATCCAGTTAATTCCCACCCAATTGCGGGATCTTTTCGTATCATTCAGCTTTTTACGCACATCGCTGATACTTTCCCCCAAATTTCCCTGCGCCCAAAAGAATTCCCAAGCGTGATTTGTCCAGAAATTCCAATCTTTCTGCCATTGGTAATCTGTTTTAATTTGCTGTTCAATCCAATCACGGCAAGTACGAGTTATACTTTTCCAAGCATGGTTAAATGCTTGTGTAGTATCCCCCAGGGAAAACGCACCTTGAATAATTATTTGGTTAGGTGTGCCTTGAGTAAGGTTAATTAAAGCAGGAGAAACAACCTTTAAACCTTGTTTTTCCGCCGCCTCGCAAAGTGCGCGTGCGAGATAGGAAAGAATAAAGGAACTACCGTATAAATCTCGCAGCTTACGGGATTTTTCAATAAATCCTTGCACTGGTGCAAAGGTGATAGCTGTGTAGATGCAATTAGTCATCGAGTCATATTTAATAAGTGTTGCAATTGAATCTGATTTACTATAACTGTGCTATGGAAGAGGCGTATTCCAATTAGTTATCGGTTATGAGTTGAGGAATTACGCACCCAAAGCGCGATCGTAGATAAATGATTTTTGCCTGTTGTGTCGCTGAAAGTTCAATTGCTTATTGTTTTTTTACGTTGCGAGAAATAGGCGAAATGGCTGAAAATTTGATTAATTTGTAGCTACAAATTTACTGTCCCACGCAAATCGGTTCTCGATGGTATACTGGGTAAAGGTTTTAAATGCAACCTTTGCGGCGACTGCGTTAAGTCGCTTTGTTGGAAACGTATTGGCTTGCTTGGCTACATACTCCCAGTGCTCCTTGCGGCGACTGCGTTAAGTCGCTTTGTTGGAAACCGATGTTGAACCGTGACTAATTTGTTTCCAGGCAATCGCTTGCGGCGACTGCATTAAGTCGCTTTGTTGGAAACGTCTGCCACATATCCCCAGTCTTGGTGTTTTGGCTCTTGCGGCGACTGCGTTAAGTCGCTTTGTTGGAAACCATTCTGCGGCTTTCTCTACTATCCCGAAAACCATTGTTTGCGGCGACTGCATTAAGTCGCCTTTTTCATAACCTTAAAAACAAGCGATGCAAAACTACACCGATAACAAACAGCGCAGCCTTAAATCATTCCAAAAATTCACAACCTACAACAACACAACCTCTAAACTTAATCAAAGCTAACGGTGCAGATAGCTGAATACAAAAATAATTAATTCAATAATTGTTTAATACTAACCTCTCCCCAACCCCTCTCCTACAAGGAGAGGGGCTAAGACTTATCCTATATTCTTGTTAACAAGAATGATATAAACTCATGCTAAAACACTTATAAAATTGCTCAACATTTCTCCCCCTTCCCTAGTAGGGAAGGGGGCAGGGGGGGTTAGGTTTCTTTATACTTTATTTACACTTACTTACCTATTTAACCATCAGCTAACCGCTAACAAGTTCTTTAAGTCGCTGCAACAATAAAAGTGGCACAGACCTCGCTTGCCCACATATCCAAGCACCGCAGGTAATCTCTAAATAAGGTTGCTGCTGATGGATAACTTCGCACTCATTTAAAGTGCTATGAATTACCGCCACAGGCGTTAAATTTCCCCTGTCGTGACAAAACTCATGCCAATGTGCGATCGCATCGTCATTAGAACTAATAATTAAATAATGGGAACAAGCCTCTAAAATCGGTTGCTTTTCCGGTTGTACCATTCCCCCCACATCAACAATCACCAAAGACTTTTGCCGCCGCAATTGTAAAATTGATTGAGCATGGTAGGGAAAAAACTCCTCAGTTAAATTACCTCTATTCGTCAGCTTAAAATTTTCTTGATTACTAAATACCTCTAAAACATAATTTCCCTCCCCATCCCAATTTGCGCGTTGCAAATACACATTCGGGTCAACTTTCACCAACTCTTGAAACAAAGCATGAGACAATACACTTTTGCCACTATCAGGCGGCCCCACAATCATTAACGCTGGACAGAGTAAATCATTTTGTAATTCTTCTAAAGGAATTACCTGCCCAATTTTCGCCAAACGGCTATGAGTAGCCACAACCACCGCAGAGTGCATACGCGGTTCATAGCAACCCACCCAAGCAGTCGGGTGTAACTCATGGATTAAATAACCGTATAACCATACAGGAGCGCGACCAGAAATCACCACACCCCCCGTCGTATCAATTCCCCTTGGCAGTTCCAAATCCGTTAAATCTTCAGGGTAAATAATCCGGTCTTTGCGCGTTAACTCAATAGTTAATAATTGATACTTCAACCCCTGGGGATTTTGATGTGATGAGATAGTAAGGCTGATTCCTGAGTTAAGGGGTTGATTCATAGCACTCTTGGTATTTATTCGTCTGTGCTATTATGCAACCCTACTAGAATAGGGGTCTTCTAAGCGGCTACGTCTCAGTTTTATGGTCGAACAGTTGAAAGAACAGGAAACACACCAAAATGAGCCAAGAACACTTTGAGGTAGCCATCGACTTCTACTAAGAATCGACTAAGGGCTACCCCAAATATAGATATTGGCTTGTTTTTAATCGGGATGACAGGATTTGAACCTGCGGCATCCTGCTCCCAAAGCAGGCGCGCTACCAAGCTGCGCTACATCCCGTTACTTGCTTTTATAGCATAACATACTTTTGGTAATAAAGTTATTCTGGATACCAAAACATTCCTTTTATTCCTTCTGGATCAGCTAAGAACCCCAACCCGCCGTAGAAATTGACTACGTGAGGATCTGCAAATAAAGTAATGTTGCTAATATCTTCAGCGCGGAGTTTCTTAATCATGTATTTCATCATTGCCTTACCCAAACCCTTACTCTGAAAATCTGGATGAACGACTACATCCCAGATCGTGGCATTAAAGGCATGGTCAGAGGTAGCACGGGCAAAACCAATTATCCTACGTTTAGCTCCCCGCTCTTCCCACATAGAAACTACCAGAAAACTGAACTGCAAAGCTTTTTTGACTTTACGCAACGGTCGTCTAGACCAACCTACAGCATCACACAATTCTTCTAGCTCATAGAGATCTAGTTCTCGCTCAGTACTGAAGAAAATACGCGAACCAGTGTTGGCGCGATTAGCTGCCGTGCCTTCTATAGGATCGCCCTCTACTGTCGTCTTTGAGGTAGAAGCAGTGTCAGAAGTATTAAACAAACTTTTCCAAAAAACCATGCAGGTGTGGCTAAGGTATTTAATGTTCTCCCGTACCCAATGGTCGGCTACTTAATCTTAACTTTTCTAATGATAACACCATTATGTATTAGCTTCCCAAAAATCGGGATGTATAAAGCTAAACATTCGCATTTACTGGGGGCTATAGGGTGTAACTACTCTAACTAACATACTTCGGTCTAGTTCAAAATTCCAACTAGAGTGCGCTGTCAACATATTTTCGTTGTCCTATCCTCTGTTTGCCTGCCCAAGCGTGCATTAGCTCCAAGCGCTACTTCCGATCCACTTTAGTTCTTTGCACTATCTGATAGGAAAGATTTTTACGCCAATACCTATAAACGGCTACAACCCTCGCATAGTTATCGCTTGTTTGGCTAGAGCCGTATATATTTGTTAGCAAACCCCTAATGTTTAGTTAAGAGTTTTTAGTTGTCAATGTGCCACTACGCCTATAATAATGTGACTATAGAAGTAGGTAAACAATAGTTAAAAACAAAAGAAATACAAGTTGTAATGACACAAAAATATGATCAATCCCTAGTGGAATCTGATCGCACTTAATGTAACTTACACTTGTCAGAAGTCATAATAGAGTTTGCTCTTGAGACTAGATTTTAGGTAAATTTTTAGGAATTTTTGTGAGAGATTAACCAAAAGAGCAGGTCAGGAGCATGAACTGCACTTTGCTGCATCTCCAGATCGGCTTTTCACCTGGCAAGCGAGTCTTACCTCAAATATGGCATCTGGTTTAAAATTATCCACACAAGAACTACTCAAGCGCTTTAACCGAGCGTTCCCTCAATTCTATGAGCAGTTTGTTAGTAATGAAATTCAGTTACAAAATCTTAGGCTGGCATATCGTCTCTACAAAACCAGACGAGTAGTCATTGAGCTTAAACCAGAAGGAAGTAAGAGCGCCTTAAATTTTGCTTACCGTAACCAGTCGTTTCTGTTGAGCGATATTTTTGGGGTTTTGGCTGCTTATGGACTGACAATCCATAGCCTGAGCTTATATGGTCAGATCCGCCCGCCGATGCTGGTATTTATCAAATTGGTGATCTCTCGCGGTAGCAAAGCACTGACAGAAAAAACTGCGGATAATGTCTGTCGAGCGATTCGGGAAGCTTTGGCAGGACGCTTTGAAGTTGAAGAGATGTTAGCAGTAGAATTTAATTTAGATGCTGGCTTAGAACAAGTAGAAACAGAGTTTTATGTTGATCCAGTCTTCCACCTACCAGCGCTTTTGATTGAAGCAGACAACCAGCCAGGTTTGTTTTATAAGGTGATGTATGCTATTTGGCAAGAGGATTTACTGGTTGTCAATGCTAATTTGCTAGTATGGCGCGGGCGCACTCGCTTAATTCTTTATCTACTAGGGCCAAACGAAAGCTTAATTCCCGATTATTTGGGACAAAAAATTGCGGAAGGTGTGCGACAGAGGTTACTAGGTCGGCGCTTTTAGTAGTTAGTAATTAAAAATTGGTGGTGAGAAAGTTTCACTGATTGCTTTAATCAATGCCTGCCCTAAAAAAGCTGGAAGTATACAAAAGTTACAGAAGCTAACAGTTAATCAGTAAGAGCCTTCGCAGAACTTAGAGGCGTAAGATGAAAATATGGCAACCATAGATATTCTGGGAGTTCCGCATACTTACGATTTGACAACTCCCACTAGATACCCTGATGTCCTAGTTTTCATTCATGGCTGGCTTTTAAGTCGCAGGTATTGGCAACCGCTAGTTGACGAGTTATCACCAGATTATCAGTGCCTTGTTTATGATTTGCGTGGCTTTGGCGATTCTCAACCTAAAAATAATTGCCGTATTGCTAATGGCAGCTTAGATACTCTTACTGATAGTGCAGTATCAGCAGCAAGTATTAATGATATTTTGACTTCAAGATATACGCCCGCAGCTTATGCGGAAGACTTGGGGGTTTTATTAGAAAAGCTTAATATTTCCAGTGCTTGGTTAGTTGGTCACTCTTTGGGCGGCAGTATTGCGTTATGGGGGGCATCTCAACTGACAGACAAAGTTAAGGGTGTGATCTGCTTAAATGCTGGTGGTGGTATTTATCTAAAAGAAGCATTTGAAAAGTTTAGATCTGCTGGTCAACAGTTTTTGAAACACCGTCCGCGATGGTTGTGCTATATGCCTGGGATTGATGTGTTGTTTACACGGGCAAATGTTGCACGTCCGATTGCTCGCTGTTGGGGTCGTCAACGGTTAATTGATTTTGTGGTGGCTCACCCAGAGGCAGCTTTAGGCACTTTACTAGATTCTACAACTGAAGTTGAGGTCAACCGTTTACCCCAGGTGGTATCGTGCTTGGAACAACCTGTTTATTTTATTACTGGCGCTCAGGATACGGTGATGGAGCCGAAGTATGTTAGGCATTTAGCTAGTTTTCACACATTGTTTCAAGATTGTGGAGATAATGTCATAGAAATAGCTGAATGTGGACACTTAGCAATGTTGGAGCAACCAAAGGAAGTGGCGGCTCAAATCCGTAAGCTGTTAATTTAAGCGTTTAGCAATTAGCGATTAATAAGTACGACACGCGGGCAAGATGCCCGCACTACAGATGAAGTTAACAATTGCGATCGCTCTATATGTAGTTTGATTGTCTAGTTCGCTACGCTTTTAGTGCTTGTAAATTTCCATCACATTAGCCAAAGCAAGGCGAGATTGGGTTCCTAGTGTTAAAGGGGATGTATGACCTCGATTTAAATGCTCTGCGGCGGCACAGCCAATCATGGCGGCGTTATCGGTGCAGAATTTCAGAGGGGGGAATAGCACTTGCAAATTATGCTTAGTAGCGGCTTGTTGTAGCTGTTTGCGGAGTTCACTATTGGCTGCGACACCTCCACCAATAGCAATGGTGTTAAGACCGTAGTCTAAGGCACAGGCGATCGCACGTTTGGTTAGCGATCGCGCTACGCTTGCTTGAAAACTCGCCGCTATATCATTCACTGGTAGCGGTTCGCTACTATCCTGTTGCAGTTTTTGCACTAATCGCAGTACTGCTGTCTTTAAGCCACTAAAACTAGAGTCATAGGGATGATACCCGCCACCTGGAAGAGAAATATTACCTTCTGGTAAGGGAAAAGTCTGTGGATTTCCCTGTTGCGCTAGTTTGTCAATTATGGGGCCACCTGGATAACTCAGATTTAACAACCGTGCCACTTTATCAAAGGCTTCGCCAGCCGCGTCATCGCGAGTTTCTCCTAAGTTTTCATATACACCACAATCTTTGACATAAATCAGACTGGTATGACCGCCAGAAACCAACAAACACAAAAAAGGTGGGGTTAATTCTGGATCACTTAGATAAGAAGCATAAATGTGTCCTTCTAGATGATGAACACCGATAAATGGTTTCTGGTGAACGATCGCTAGGGTTTTAGCGGCAGTTAAACCAACTAATAATGCCCCGACTAATCCAGGCGCACAAGTGGCTGCAATGCCGTCAATTCCTGACCAATCTAGATCTGCTTCATCTAGTGCTTGAGCGATCGCAAAATTAATTGTTTCTAGGTGTTTTCGCGAAGCTACTTCCGGTACTACACCACCATATTGTTGATGGATTGAGATTTGAGATGCAACAATACTACTCAAAACTTGACGATTCTTTACAACTGCTACGGCAGTTTCGTCACAACTTGTTTCAATTGCTAAAACGGTAACCATTCACTGCTACTTTAATTTATCGATACATAAAATTGCTGATGTACAAACACTGATTGTGTTTAGTATAAAAAGCATTGATCTCGTTACAAAAGGAAATAATCCGATGCGACGATTGTTGGCTGTAATTTTTGCCATTTCTATATGGCTGAACTTTGCCCCAGCCGCTTCTGCTGATAATGTAGCTGGTTTAGTACCCTGTAGTGAGTCCCCTGCTTTCCAGCAGCGTGCGACAAACGCCCGTAAAACCAACTTTGACCCTGAGTCAGGACCAAAACGCTTTGAGCGTTATTCTCAAGCGCTTTGTGGCCCTGAAGGGTTACCCCACTTGGTTGTAGATGGTCGTCTCGATCGTGCTGGTGACTTTTTAATCCCTGGCATTCTGTTCCTATACATTGCTGGCTGGATTGGTTGGGTTGGTCGCGCTTATCTGCAATCAACTAAGAAAGAAGCTAACCCAGAAGACAAAGAAATTCACATTGATGTGCCTCGCGCCGTCGGGTTTATGCTCTCTGGCTTCACTTGGCCTTTAGCTGCAATCAGAGAATTGCTTACAGGTGAATTGACCGCTAAAGAAAACGAGATCCCTATCTCACCACGCTAGCTGGCTAGTATCCTTGATTTTGTAAGGAGAATAACTCATGTCAGATTTCCTCAAATTTCTTTCTACTTCTTCCATTTTGGGAATAGTATGGTTATCCGTGCAAGCCGTTCTTTTGGCTTACTTTATCTACTATTTCCCAGACCTGCTATTCCATCCCCTACCGTAGAACTGTATAAGGTTTGGCATACTTAGAAAAAAGCCCCTAATCATCTATTGGGGCATTCCTAGTTTTAAACCTTTGATAGTACACAACAATATTTCATCTAAGGGTGAAGAAAATTATGGTACAGGTACAAGCAATCAGCGAATCGAAAAATCGCCCAGGCGATCCCAGAAATCAAGAAGTTGTTCATGAAGCTGGTGACAACCAAGTTGGGAATTTAGCTACCCCAATTAATTCTTCCGATTTCACAAAATCTTTCATCAATAACTTACCTGCGTATCGCAAAGGTTTGTCTCCACAGCGCCGAGGGCTAGAAATTGGTATGGCTCACGGCTACTGGCTAATTGGCCCTTTTGCCAAGCTAGGCCCCCTGCGTGATACTGATGTAGCTAATCTAGCGGGTTTACTCGCAACCGTTGGTTTGCTAATCATTTTGACCATCGGCTTATCTCTCTACGCTAGTAGCAATCCACCACAACCCACTACGACTATCACTACCCCCAATCCACCAAGTGTACTCTCCACTCAAGAAGGCTGGAACGAGTTTACAACTGGATTTTTGATTGGTGGAATTGGTGGCGCTGGGTTTGCTTATTTGCTAATTAGCAATTTACCGCTGCTCCAAGGTCTCTAGTAATTAGTTAATTTAGAGGCAACAGGCAATTACAACTATTCAACCGTTGAATGTTGTGATAGCAATCACTAACCTTGTCCTAACTATTTGTGAGGGCAAGGTTAATTTTTTAGGGCTAATATCTAGCCCAACAGTGCGATCGCTTTTATTCTGAGAAAGGCTGATTGCTAATTTTTGTTATTTGCGGATAAGGGAGACTTCTGATTCATGGCGCGTTTGGCACTGCTGAGTGTATCTGATAAAACTGGGCTAATTGATTTAGCCCGTAAGTTGGTTGAAGAATTTGAGTTTGATCTGATCAGCAGTGGTGGAACTGCCCAAGCACTAAAAGATGCTGGATTACCAGTTACAAAAGTTTCTGATTACACCGGATTTCCAGAAATTTTGGGTGGAAGAGTCAAAACGCTACATCCGCGAATTCATGGCGGTATTTTGGCAAGACGGGATTTACCGCAGGATGTTACAGATTTGGAACATCATCAAATTCGCCCGATTGATTTAGTTGTGGTGAATCTTTATCAGTTTGAGCAAACGATCGCGAAATCAGGGGTGACTTTACCAGAAGCTATTGAGCAGATTGACATTGGTGGCCCTGCTATGTTAAGAGCTTCGGCAAAGAATTACGCCCACTTAACGGTTTTATGCAATCCAAATCAGTACGATGGTTATTTAGAGGAATTGCGTCAGCGTGGCGGGGAAGCATCTTTAGAATTTAGGCAAGCTGCTGCTCTACAAGCATTTTCCCATACAGCTTCTTACGATCAAGCGATCGCTACTTATTTAAGCAACCAAGAGTCAGCAAGTAGTGATTTACCGCAGAGATTGACAGTTTCAGGGCAACAGTTGCAAACCCTACGTTATGGCGAAAATCCCCATCAACCCGCAGTTTGGTATCAAACTGGTACAGTTCAAAGTGGTTGGGCTGCTGCTACGAAACTGCAAGGTAAAGAACTAAGTTATAACAACTTGGTTGATTTAGAGGCAGCAAGGCGGATTATTGTTGAATTTAACGATACCCCAGCCGCCACAATTATTAAACACACTAATCCCTGCGGGACGGCTTTAGGAGATAGCTTGTCAGAAGCTTATGAAAAAGCTTTTAATGCTGACTCTGTTTCTGCTTTTGGTGGAATTGTTGCTTTAAACCGTCCTATAGATGCTTCGACAGCAACGGCTTTGACTAAGGTATTTTTGGAATGTGTGGTTGCGCCAGGTTGCGAACCAGAAGCCCAAGAAATTTTGAGTGCTAAGTCTAATCTACGAGTATTAATTTTGCCAGATTTAGCGACTGGGGCATCGCAAACGGTTAAAGCTATTGCAGGTGGTTTTTTAGTTCAAGCTTCCGATGATGTTGTCGAAGATACTAACCAATGGCAGGTTGTGAGTGAGAAGCAACCCACAGCAGATCAGTTAGCCGAATTAGCGTTTGCTTGGAAGGTTTGTAAGCACGTTAAATCGAACGCTATTGTCGTGAGTGGCGATCGCACTACGTTAGGTGTTGGTGCTGGTCAAATGAATCGTGTAGGCTCAGTTAAAATCGCCTTAGAACAAGCCTCTGAGCAAGCTAAGGGCGCTATTCTTGCCAGTGATGGGTTTTTCCCATTTGATGATTCTGTACGCACTGCGGCGGCGGCTGGCATTGCGGCTATTGTCCAGCCTGGAGGTAGTTTACGCGACCAAGATTCAATTAAAGCGGCGAATGAACTTGGTTTAGTAATGGTATTTACTGGTATTCGCCACTTTATGCACTAAGGCTATTGGGAAAGGTTGTATGTAAGGATTTAGTAGCCAACTATCAAATCTCTTGATGCACCCTTTCCTAAAACAAGAAAATTCAACTTTTTATTTGTTGCAGTGATAGCGAGTATGATTACCAGGGTTAGTAAAAGTTTCACAATTAATATTTGTAGTTTTATAAAGGGAAATTAAACTGAGTTTTTATCAAATTAAGCTAACTAAATTAGGCTATTTCAGGACTCGATAGTTAATTTGATTGCATAATATTAAGAACATTTGCTATCCGATTGTGAACTTTATTTGCAGTTTCGGTGATTTTTAAGCTAGAGTGCTAAATTAGAAATTGAAGCTAACCAGCTTCTCTGACAGATTACTACAGCGAAGTTAAATGTTTAGTTAAGAGGTAAAAAACGCTGTTTAACCTAACATCTGTCTCATTAAACAACAACAGCAGCATCAACAAGAAGGCTGATATTTTCTAAGCTAGTAGATAGGGAGCGATGCCACTCAACTCCTAAAGTTAGTGCAACTCTGCATCTGAGCAGCCAATTAATGAAAATCCCTTAGCGAGTCTAGTCTGAATGTTGCTGTTGTTTTAAAAAATTATGTTTAATAATAAGCGCAAAGATTTATTCAGCGCTTAAATAAGGAAGAATTAATGGGTGCGTCTTTCCCGAAAAGATAAAAGGCGATGTACATAAGTGCATCGCTTTTTAGTGTAAGTATGTGGGTGAAATTAAACGTTACCTGCGATGACTGGGAACTGGGGACTGGTGATTGGGAAAATCATTATACGTTTATTTATGCCCACCTACTTAATAGTTTGCTAAGAAAGTGGTAATACCAATCTGTTTAAGCTACAAGAAGTTAACAGCAAAACTGATCAACTTTTTCTGTCAACGTCCCCATCGTGCCATCGCCCGACAAATCCTGATGCTGTGCTGGGAAGGCGTAATTTCTATATATAGCTCTAAGTAAACCCGATCAGGTTTGCTAGTAGTGCTATTGCCTGATAGTCTAACCTTGATAAACTAAAACTTTTAAGCATGATGTTTGATTGCATTATTGTTGGTGCTGGGCCAGCAGGCGGAACTGCTGCGTATCATTTGGCTAAACAGGGGCATTCTGTTGTAGTTATAGAAAAAGAAGCTTTACCTCGATATAAACCCTGTGGTGGTGGGGTATCTCCTCTTGTTGCTGAGTGGTTTGACTTTGACTTTAGCCCCGCTATTTCTGTGAAAGCAGATGTAATTCGCTACACATGGAACATGGAAGATCCAGTACAAGTAAAACTGGAAACCAAAGAACCAATTTGGATGGTACGGCGGGATATTTTTGACCACTTTATTATCCAACAAGCACAAAAACAGGGCGCTGAACTGCGCGACAGTACAGAAGTCACAGGTATTGAGTTCAAGAGTGACCACTGGCAGGTAAATACAGCGAATGGTGCAGTTGCAGGTCGTTATGTAATTGCTGCAGATGGCGCTAAGGGGCCAATGGCAAAGTTGCTAGGTTTTAAAGAACGCAAACGCAGGCTAAGTGCAGCATTGGAGGTAGAAACACCGTCGCCAGCAGGTATTAGCCCAGTTGTTCACTTTGAGTTTGGCATGGTGAAAAATGGCTATATCTGGAACTTTCCAAAAGCAGATGGCTATTCTATCGGTATTGGAACATTTAGAGGCAATGAAGGGCAAGATTTTAAAAAAATTCTGACTGAATATAGCAACAAGATGTTTGGTGTTGATATCAACACCAATAAGCAGTATGGGCATCCTCTATGTTTGTGGGATGGCGAACAAAAACTGCATACACAAAATGCTGTTTTAGCTGGCGAAGCTGCTTGTGTAGTTGATCCGTTTACGGCAGAAGGTATTCGCCCTTCGATGTTTAGTGGTTTAAAGGCATCTGAAGCAATTCATCAGGCTTTAAGTGGCGATCGCAATGCCCTAGAAAAATATACTGAGGTAATGAACAATGAATGGGGCGCTGATATGAAGTGGGCGCAACGGATAGCTGGGGCATTCTATCAGTTTCCTAAAATTGGTTACAAAGTTGGTGTCAAGATGCCCCGCGCCACTAACACTATGGCTAAAATCCAGTGTGGAGAATTGCGTTACTCGGATGTTGCTGGTAAAGCAGTTAAGCGCCTTAGCAGTGGTTTGATTCCAGGTTTTGGTGGCTAAGAATCAATTATCAATTATCGTTGTTAGTTGATAATTGATAAGCAATGTATACAGCTTCTAGAAATACTTCTGGTGTGAAAGGTGCGGGTAATTTTTCTAAGGAAATAATCGTTTTGATTTGACGGGCTAGTTGTAAACTCAAGTCAGCTTTAGCTTGAGAAGTCATTCCTTGGCGACGCTGCAAAAACTCACGAATGCCAGCAAAGTCATCAGGTAATAACTGGGATAAGTTTGCTATTTCTGGTAATTGAGTTGCTAACTCTTGCGCTTGTTGAGAAATTGGGAAGTTGGTAGCGGCGACTAGATATTCTTCTTGAATAACAATAGTTCCTGCCGCCCAGTCTCCTAAACGCTTTTCCTGTCGCCCCAACATAATTAAAAAAGCACCTATAAATAGGGTGTCATCAATTAGTCGTAGCAGCGTTCTGAGTGTAGCTTGTTGAATACTAACTCGACGACCATCATCCCTAATTACCCGAATTTTGGTATAGCGTTTTCCAGGTGTTTGTCCTTGCCACAACACCTCAAAAAACACAAAATAACCCATGTAAATAAAGAAGTTGAGCAGGATCGCGATCGCGATTAACCACAATTCTATACTACGGCTATTGCCAAACTGTGTCGTTAATACATCAATTAGCCCAAAACTAAAGATAGCCCAAGCGAGCCAGAATAAGACTATAGTTAAGCCTAAAACAATATAGTCAATTAGCAAGGCATAAGCACGATTACCAATACCTGCTAATGTGAATTCAAGTTCTACACTTTCTGGAGTCTGAACGGTAACTCTATTAAAATAATTCATTACTTCCAGGTATGAACTGATAATTATTAAATTGGGCGATCGCGCAACTGTAAATCTAACCCCTCACGGCGACTACGGAGATCGTAGTATAAAACTGCTTTGGTAGTTTGCCAAAATGGCATTAAAAAAGCTCCACCTACCACACTTAATCCGAAAGAAATCAAATAAACCAGCCAGTAGAGTGAAGAACCTTCTTCAATAGAGATTAAAAATATTTGAGGAGCATAGCCAGTCAAAATAATCATTGGAAGCGTTACTAAAAAAGCAATAATCACTACACCTCGGATGCGAATCACAGATGACTTGGTTAAATTCCAGCTTCTTTGGATACTTTGTTTACCATTTATTTCTTCAATTGATAAAGGCACTTCAGCTATTATCCACCTAGAAATAAACCAAGTTATCGCAAAAATAAACCCAACAATACCAGCAATAGCCAAAATTACGAACAAAACTCCAGTCAAAACTGGATTATTAAATACTGCCCCTAATATCAATCCTAATATTCCGCCAATCATCATAGCTGCTATAGAGCCTATAAATACTAACCCTATATAAATCAAAAATAAGAAAATACTAACTTCCAAAGCAACCCTTAGAAATGACCAGAGGCGAGGTTTAAGACTTTCAGTGGCATCACTAACACTTTCAGGTTGATTAATTAATTCTTTAAAAGCTAAACGTGAAATCATTCCAGAGATAGCAAAGTATTTTGCCCAGCCATAAATGGGAACTATAAACCATACTGAAGCTAATAAAGCTAGTTGAAAATAAGTTTTTAAATGAGAGCGATAGAGAGCAATAGCTGTACTCACAACATTGCCAATAGTCATTGGTTTGATTGGGTTTTGGGGACTTTGACCTTGATACATATCTAAAATTAGCCGTTCATATTAGAGCAATCTGGTTGAAGATATCTTAAGTTACGTTAGGCAAATAACCCCAAAAATTTTATGAATATTCAACGTTGGATAGCGCGGCGAGAACCTAACTGGAAGCGCCTTGATGCTTTATTAAAACAAGTTGAAAAAAAAGGGTTAAAGTCTCTTAGTGCGGTAGAGATTAAGGAATTAGCTAGTTTGTATCGCTCTGTATCAGCAGATCTTGCGCGTGGGCGCACTCATAAAGTAGGTAACACTTTAATCCAAGATTTACAAATTTTGACATCTCGCGCCTATAACCAAATTTACCAAGGTTCACGCCGTCAGGAATGGCAAGCGGTAGTGGATTTTTATCGCTGGGGGTTTCCCGCAATAGTGCAAGAGACAATCGGCTATATTGCGGCTGCTACGATACTATTTTTATTAGGTGCGATCGCTGCTTGGTGGTATGCGTGGCGAGATCCAGTTTTTTTGTCGCTGGTTGTACCAAAAGAATTAATTGTAATGGTTAGAGATGATCATAAATTGTGGATGGGGTCAATTGTTGGTATTGAGCCTCTAGCATCCAGTAGCATTATGGTTAATAATTTATCAGTAGCATTTGGTGCGATCGCGGGTGGCATTACGGCTGGAGCATATACCATATTTTTATTGGTATACAACGGGCTAAGTATTGGTGCTATTGCTACCTTAGTTGGTCAAAATCATCTCGCATATCCATTTTGGGCGTTTGTATTTCCTCACGGTTCCCTAGAATTACCAGCAATTTTTTTGGCAGGTGGCGCTGGTTTACTACTAGCTAGAGCAATTTTATTTCCAGGTCAATATCGCCGTGCGGATGCTCTAAAATTGTATGGAACACAAGCATCTCAATTAGTATTTGGAATTGTACCAATGTTAATTATCGCTGGTACAATTGAAGGTTTTTTATCGCCTAGCCCTCTAATTCCTGAAGCATTCAAATACATTGTAGGAATGGCTATTTTTACTCTTTTAATAGTGTATTGTAGCCGCAAGCAATCACGTAATTTATAGCATTCTGTACCGTCAGCTTTTTTCCTACGCCAACGCTTCCCAAGGGTTTTAAAACACAAACTCACCTATCTGGCTATGGTTATAACTCGAAATTGAGCTAATTTTTTATTAGCTTTATCCCCCTATATTAAGTAAGACGTTTCTACATTTGGAAATTAAATTCCTGGCAATTTTTTCACACTATTCTTTTTTGACTCAGCAAAATCGCTTCCCAAGACCACTGTAATATCAGAGTTAATATCCCCTGTTGATGCTACTTGAATTTCTCCAATCCCTATAGCATTTTTAACAGCTTTGGCAGCTTTCAAATTGCCTTTTTGAGCAATAATCAGAGTTTTTACACTAGGTTGATTTGCAGCATCAATTCCAGATTTTGTGATCAAGTTATTTTTAAATCCTTGCTTTTCAAGTAGCCTTAAAACTTGCTTTGTCTGCTCTTCTTCATCTGTAGTATTGGCAACTGTTAGTTTAAGGTTACTAAGGTGGGCAGGAGAATCTTCAATAGCATCAACTTTACGGCTACGAGTATCAAAATAATCTGCTAAAATAGCAGCAGTATTATCCGTATCTGCAATCCAATAGCTAAGAGTATATTCATTAGGTCGGCTAAATCGACCAGGTAACATAAGTACATTAATATGTTGCTTATCAATATGGGTTAAAAACTGAGCAATACCCAACATTTCACCCAGAGATATGTCAGTATCAACATTCTCTTGAATCACCTGTAGCAGCTTGGGCAACTTTCCCCAAGTTGTTGGCTGAACAAATTTTTCTAGAAGTGATTTTAAAACTACTTCTTGTCTCTGTACCCTGCCAATATCTCCTAAATCATCATGACGAAAGCGCACATATTCCTGTAAATGTTTTCCATTGAGTTTTTGAATTCCCGCAGAGAAGTTAATATCGAGCTTTTGAGTTTGGTCTACATAACGCATTGGTTTTGGGATATTAATTTCCACTCCACCTAAAGCATCGGCAAAACTAATAAAACCCTGGGTATCAACTCTAACGTAGCGGTGAATAGGAATATCAGATAACAATTTACTAACTGCTTTTTGCGCTAAATAAATTCCTCCTTTAGCATTAGCATCATTAATTTTGTTAGTACTTTTTCCTGGGAGTTTTACTCTAGTATCTCGTGGAATAGATAAAACATTAATTTGGTGCGTAGCCGGAATTATACGCAATAGCAAGATAGTATCACTATTGCCAGATATTGCTTCTGATGGGGTAAATTTACTAGAGTGGGGATGCCCTGAATTATCAATACCTAAAACCAACACATTAATTGGTTCTTGAAATGTAATTGGCGAATTATAGCTTCCGTAATTGTTACTATATAGTGAGGAAGACTGATTTTTTTGTAGGGGAGCAGCAGCAAGTAACAATGCTGACATCATACCAAGAGCGCTGGAAAAACTCGCAAGTCCACTAAAAAATACTACACATTTAAGTTTTTCCAGTTTACCTAATATGTATTGCTTTTTTATGAGAGGTTTTTTATATAAAAAAAAGTTATATTTTTTGATCTCACTCCCCATGTTCCAAAGCCTCTATACACCAACCACCCATTTTAGTCTTTCGCAGGATTAAAAATATGGTTATTAATTTTGATCAGATCTAGCTTACTTGTATTTCTAACCTAAAAATACACCCAGAGGGGTTAAAACAAATATTGGTTTTGTATTAGATATCTTTAGACATTAAAGGTGTGTTACATAAAACCATTGTAGAGACGCGAAATTGCACTATGCCTTGCGCTCAGGCTACGCCAACGTGACGCTATAGCACTCTTCAGCATAGCTGAGGACGACTTGTAGGAGCGAAACCTAAACAATACAAGACAATACAAGGAAAATCAAAAAGCTGAATGCTGATAGCTGAACGCTGACTGCTATATATTCTTTGCTGGAGAGGTCTATTGATAAATTTTAGGGGCAAGGTATTCCCTGCCCCTAATACTACTCTTCGAGATGAGTAAGATTCCTATGATGCTACAGGTTCTGTTGCTGGGGCAGTTTCCGTAGGGGCAACAACAGGGTAAACGCTAACTTGTTTGCGCTTGTTAGCTTTTTGCTCAAAGGTCACAATGCCATCAATTAAAGCAAATATAGTGTAGTCTTTGCCTAAACCAACGTTGTTACCAGGATGAAATGAAGTGCCACGTTGACGCACCAAAATATTGCCTGCTCTAACGACTTGACCACCATAGCGTTTAACGCCTAGTCTCTGGGCATTAGAATCACGACCGTTACGAGTACTACCTGTACCTTTCTTATGAGCCATAGTTTCCTCTAGTTTTTTTACTACTTCTATTCTGTCTCAGTTTGAGCAGTTGCCTCTGGTGCAGAGGTTTCTTCATGGGAGGCAATTACTGCACCATTCAGACTAATGGAGTTAATCATCAGGCGGGTGATTTCTTGGCGGTGTCCGCGTTTTTTGCGAGTTTTCTTTTTGGGCTGCATCTTGTAAACGATGACTTTACGACCCCTAAAGTGGCGCAATACCGTACCTTCAACCGTAGCGCCTTCTACTAGCGGTTGACCTATATGTACATCTTCGTTGTGCTTAACAAAAAATACTTTGTCAATGGAAACTTTCGCTTCTGGTTCTACGGGCAGCAGTTCGATATCATAAAAGCGACCAGGTTCGACCCACAGTTGTTTGCCGCCAGTTTCAATAATTGCGTAACTCATTCGATAGTCCTTGAAGTTGCCGTACAGGTAGCTGAAAAGAAGGTGTGAAGTGTGAAGTATGAAAGGGTTTAGCTTTCAGCCTTGATACAAAGCCTTTTTTCAACATTTGGAATGTCTTAACCTGATCCGAGTAGGAGTAGACAGACGATCTACTATTATTCTTTGTTATATAAGTAACTGTCAAGTTAATTATAAATTACCGATGAGCGATGGTTTATTTCTACCCATAGGACTTACGCCTACTATCTATAGCAGTTCTGCGTAAGTCCTTACCTAGCTAATTAGCAGGTTTGTTAATTGTCGTTAGTCAGATAGATGTGTCCTAGTGTTTTATCCTTGTAGGTTCTTTTAGTAAACCGCCAACCAGGTTCTAAATTAATTTTGACAAAACCATCTGTGATGCCATTAGTTCTACCGATAAGCATTGGTGTTGCATCAGGACTTTGAACTGGAGTTCCTAATAGCAGCAGTTCATCACCTTCTTTAACAATCTCAATGTTATACTGCCAACCTAGATCTTCGCCTGATTTGCGGATGGAGTAACCATTAGTATCTGTACTACGTCCACAAATGCCAGTAAAGTCAAAGTTTAATAGTAACGGTTCAACTTGAATCGGGCTATAACCATTTTCACTCCAGCAAGCTTGTTGATTGGACATCTGCTCTAAAATTAGCAGTTGATAACGATTAACGTGAAAAGGCATAGCTACAGCAATAAAATTATTCTGTTCTACTTCTTTTTGACCAAAATTAGCAGAATTAGCTGAATTCCCAGGACTCATCGTAGAAATTAATACTGCTGTTAGCGTTAAGAGCGAATGCTTAATTTTGTTGCTAGAAATTAACATAGATTGCGAAGGTATGGCTTTGAGTATGAGGTTGTTTTGAGTGTAGATTCTTTACCCAATTTACTATTAAAGTAGAAAATCAAGGTAGAAGGATTATTAGCTTCTTCTTATTTATCAATTAATTAACTGTTAATCGCTACCGAATAATTGCTAGATTTTACATACCAGTGTTTTTACTGAATAGGCGTAAACTGTTAGTCTTTTAATTAATATTTTTGTAAGATTTTTTGTAAAAATACTTACATAGCTAAATTTTGTATTAAATGATACCAACAATGCTTCAGTAATGGTACTGAAAGTATCATTTTTTATAAAAATAAAATGGTCGCTTTATGAAAATTTTATCTGAATAAAATAAATTTTCAGATAAAACTTCACCCCTAACACTCTCCCGTTCAGGAGCGAGAAGATAATTTTGCGTATACAACAAGAAGAATTAACAATTTTTGTAGTAAAACTTAATATTTTTAATTACGATTAATTATTTGTTAACAAAAAATACAGCATAAGTACAGCGTTTTACATTAAATTAAAAACATGAAACCAATAAGTGTTTTAACAGAGATTTTATGGCAAGTAATACAATTGAAGTTGTTTTCAGCTTTGATACGACTGGAAGTATGTATCCCTGTCTTACTCAAGTACGGCGTAACATTAAAAATACTGTTACCCGCTTAATGAAAGAAATTCCTGATATTCGGATTGGAATTATTGCTCATGGTGATTATTGTGATGAAGGTTCTACTTATGTAACCAAGCAATTTGATTTATCAAGTGATGTAGATGCTATCTGTAATTTTGTGCAAAATGTTGAACCAACTGGCGGGGGAGATGCGCCAGAATGTTATGAGTTGGTATTGCACGAAGCACAATCTCTTGATTGGAAGTCAGCTAATTCTAAAACTTTAGTGCTAATTGGTGATGATATTCCCCATCCACCAGCGCAAACACCGCAAAAGCTAAATTGGCGCAAAGAAGTAGATAAGTTATCTGATTTAGGTGTAACAGTCTATGGTATTCAAGCTCTTAATCGCCCTCATGCTACTCCCTTTTATAAGGAGTTAGCAGAAAAGTCTGGTGGTTTTCATCTGAATTTAGACCAATTTTCGTATATTACTGATTTGTTTTTGGCAGTTTGTTATCAACAATCTTCTGAAGAACAACTGCAAGCTTATGAACAAGAAGTTGTTGAACAAGGGCGGATGAGCCGTGGTTTAAATAAAATTTTTAGTACGATGCTGCAACGGGAAGCAGTAGAGGATTATGGTGAAACAGATTTGCGGGCTGTTACACCTGGACGGTTTCAGGTTTTGGAGGTAGATAATGATATTTCGATTAAGGCTTTTGTATTAGAAAATGGTTTAACTTTTAAAGTTGGGAGGGGTTTCTATGAATTTACTAAAACAGAAACTATCCAAGGGCATAAAGAAATTATTTTGATGGATAGGAAAACTGGTGATTTGTTTGAAGGTGCAGCAGCGAGGGAAATGTTGGGTTTACCAGCAGGTTCTAGTGTGCGACTCAAACCCAGTAATTTGGAGAAATATATAGTATTTGTGCAGAGTACTTCAGCTAATCGAAAATTGGTGGGAGGAACTCGTTTTCTGTACGAGGTGGAAGATTGGAAGGATAGTTAAGGATATTAATAAAATTAAGTTGTGAAACCCCACCCCCAACCCCCTCCCCGTTAACAGGGAGGGGGAGAATAATCTGGATAAAAGTTGAGCGACTATTGGAGGGATGAGGGCGATCGCACATAATAAACTTAAGGAGTAATCTCTGTGGCATCCGTAACACCTGAAGTTAAACAGCGAGTTGAACAACTCAGGAAGAATATCCAAGCAGCAAGTTATGCTTATTATGTTTTGGATGCTCCGACTATGGAGGATGCAGTTTATGATAGGCTCTATCGGGAATTACAAGATTTAGAAAATCAGTATCCAGAATTAATTACGCCAGATAGTCCGACGCAACGGGTGGGAGAAAAACCTGCGTCTGGGTTTAACTCGGTGCGGCATAATATTCCTCTATATAGTTTGGAAAATGCCTTTAATATTGCTGAGTTTACCAAATGGCAGGAACGTTGGCAGCGAGTTTCGGGGAGTGGAGAAGTATCACCGGATGCGCCACTATATATATGTGAGTTAAAAATTGATGGGAATGCGATCGCACTCAGCTATGAGAATGGTATTTTAGTTAGAGGTACAACGCGGGGTGATGGTATTTCTGGGGAAGATATCACCCAAAATGTGCGGACAATTCGTTCTATTCCTTTACGCCTGAATTTAGAAACGCCGCCAAAATTAGTAGAAGTACGGGGTGAGGCGTTTTTAGCGTTAGAGGTATTTCAACAAATTAATCAAGAAAGACAGCAAGCAGGAGAAACACAATTTGCTAACCCTCGTAATGCCGCAGCCGGAACTTTGCGACAATTAGATTCTAAGGTGGTAGCAAAACGGCGGTTAGATTTCTTTGCTTATACGTTACAAATTCCTGGTAAAGATGATGTTGAGGTAGCACAAACGCAGTGGGAAGCGTTGGAATTACTACAAAAAATGGGTTTTCGAGTTAATCCTAACCGTGTACTGTGTAAATCTTTAGAAGATGTGCAAGCTTATTATGATGAGTGGAATACTGGCAGATTAAATCTACCCTATATGACTGATGGGGTAGTAGTAAAAATTAATTCTTTTAAGTTACAAGAACAATTAGGATTTACGCAAAAGTTTCCCCGTTGGGCGGTGGCGTTAAAATATCCAGCCGAAGAAGTACCAACGCGGGTAGAAAATATTATTGTTAATGTTGGGCGTACTGGGGCATTGACTCCGCTTGCACATTTACACCCCGTAGAATTAGCAGGGACGACTGTACAAAGAGCTACTTTACATAATAGCGATCGCATTGCTCAATTAGATATCCGTATTGGGGATACTGTAATTGTGCGAAAAGCAGGGGAAATTATTCCCGAAGTGGTGCGCGTTTTACCAGAATTGCGCCCAGAGGGAACACAACCTTTTTATATTCCTTCCCATTGTCCGGTATGCAGTCAACCTGTGATTAAACCTGCAAATGAAGCGGTAACTCGATGTGTAAATGCTTCTTGTCCCGCTATTTTAAAAGGTGCGTTGGAACATTGGGTAAGTCGGGATGCTTTAGATATTAACGGGATGGGTGAAAAACTGGTGCATCAGTTATTAGATAAAGGTGTGGTGCATTCAGTTGCAGATTTGTATGATTTAACTGTGGAAAAGCTCACTACTTTAGACAGGATGGGTACTAAGTTAGCACAAAAATTAGTCGATGCGATCGCACATTCTAAAACCCAACCTTGGTCAAGGGTATTATATGGTTTAGGCATTCGTCACATTGGCAGTGTCAATGCTCAATTATTAACAGAAAAATTTAGTACTGTTGAACAGTTATCAGCAGCTACTACTCCTCAAATTGAATCAGTTTATGGCATTGGTTTTGAAATTGCTAATGCAGTGAATCAATGGTTTAAAGTACCAGCAAATCAAAGTTTAATTGAACGATTACGCGCTGCTGGTTTACAACTAGCGAGTCACGAACAACCACAACAAACAGGTAAGTTATCTTTAGCAGGTAAAACTTTTGTGGTTACTGGAACTTTGCCAACCTTAAAACGGGATGAAGCTAAGGATTTAATTCAAAAAGCTGGGGGAAAGGTGACAAATTCTGTGAGTGCGAAAACTGATTATTTAGTTGTGGGTGAAGATGCTGGTTCTAAGTTGGATAAGGCGCAAGAGTTGGGAGTTAAGCAATTGAGTGAGGAAGATTTATTGGGGATGTTGGAAGGTTGAATTTTTAACGCAGAGGGCGCAAAAGGAGGCGCAAGGGAGCGCATAGGAAGATTTGATAAACTTTTCATGTGTGATAGAGGTAGACTAGAAAAGTATTTTTAGAATCTTTGCGCTCTCTGCATTTAAAAAATAAACTTTAATGAATAAAATTTCATTACATCATACTTCCGGTAGATGGCGTTTAGGGTTATTTTTAACAATTATCACGGTGTTTACGTGGGGGCTTGAACCTATTGCCCTAACCTTAACACTAAAAGCAGTTGATATTTATACTCTCAGTTGGTTTCGTTTTTTGATTTGCTTTGGGTTACTAGCAATTTATTTAGGTGCGCGTCAGCAATTACCTCCGATAAAAACACTGCAAGCAAACCATTGGAAACTTTTAGCGATCGCGATTATATTTTTATCAGTTAATTATGTATGTTTTCTCAAAGGTTTAGCACTAACTTCTCCAGCTAACGGAGAGATGTTTATTCAGTTAGCTCCTGTTTTAATGGGTTTGGGAGCATTAGTTATTTTTAAAGAACGTTACAATCTTCGCCAATGGTTGGGGTTAGGATTACTAACATTAGGATTTAGTTTATTCTTTCACGACAAATTACAAAATATAGCTATAGCATCGAGTCAATATATAATTGGAAGCAGTTTAGTGGTAGTGTCAGCAGGAGCATGGGCAGTTTATGCTTTAGCTCAAAAGCAGCTATTAGAAAAATTATCATCTAGTAGTATTTTGATGATGATATATGGCGTTTGTGCTGTCATATTCAGTTTTTTTGCCAATCCTCAATCTATTTTAGAACTTAGTCCTTTCTATTTTTTGCTACTAATTTTTTGTGTATTTGATACGTTAATTGCTTATGGTGCTTTTTCTGAAGCATTAAATCACTTAGAAGCATCAAAAGTCGGTGCTGTATTGCCTTTATCTCCTATTATTACTTTAATAGGAACGTGGGTTTTATCGTTGGTCGCACCAAACTTAATGGAACCAGAACAGATTTCTATCTTAGGAGTGTTGGGTGGGGGATTGGTAGTAGCGGGATCAATGGCGATCGCACTGGGGCAAAAAAACTAAATTACTAAAAATTACACTATTTTCAACCGTATATTTACTGAATTAAATCTTTATTTAAATTACTAAATATTGGTGATTACGGTTGTAACAGTAGGAAGTATACTGCTAAATTAATATTTAAGCTCGCGATTTTACTTTTATAACTGCTCAATCTTAAAAATTTTGTATATTTAAATAAGTAGTAAAGGCTATTTTATCAATACTAAAATCCTTACGCTATCTCCTAAGAAGGAAGATTTATATAAAAAAAACTTTCAAAATTCAACTAATGGCAATAAAGCTAATTAAGATATGATTTCCCCTACTTGTGTCCTTCCTACTATTGAAACAGAACGGTTAGCTGCTGTAGGTCGTTATGACATTCTCGACACCCCACCAGATGGTGCTTTTGACCGAATTACAAATCTAGCTGCTAGGTTCTTCAATGTACCAATTTCAATTGTTAGTATTGTTGACCATGACCGAATTTGGTTTAAGTCTCACTTAGGCTTAGAAGTAAAAGAAATTGGGTTGGAGCCAGGATTGTGTGCTAGTGCTATTTTGCAAGACGAAGTTTATATTATAAAGGATGCTAGAGTAGACCCTCGAACCTTGGCTAATCCCTTAGTAGCTGGAGAGTTTGGACTGCAATTTTATGCGGCTGCTCCGTTAATTACAAGTGATGGGTTTAGATTAGGAACTATATGTGTAATTGATTACGAACCTCGTTGTATTACAGAAGCAGAAAAAACAACTCTAAAAGAGCTTGCAGCTATTGTTATGGATGAGTTAGAGCTTCGACTTGCAGCCAAGAAAGCTGTAGAAGCTGAAATTGCTCTCCGTAACGAAGTTGTCAAGAGTTTGCAACGAGAAAAGGAACTAAACGAACTAAAATCGCAGTTTGTTTCGATGATATCTCACGAATTCCGTAATCCGCTATCTTCAATTTCAATTTCCGCAGAATTACTGGAAATTTATGGGGAAAAGTTCAGTTATGAAAAAAAACAAGGGCATCTTCGTCAAGTTCAAACTTCTGTCAAGAAGTTACTTCATTTAACCAACGAAATTTTAACAATTGGTAAAGTCGAAGCAGGAAAATTAAAATTTAACCCAGTACCTTTGGATCTCAAAGGATTTTGCCAATCCCTAGTAGCAGAGATGCAGATTAATGCAGGTAATAAATATAATATCAATTTTATTAGTTATGGCGATCGCGAAAATATTTGTATGGATCAAAATCTGCTAGAGCATATCTTGACTAATTTGCTCTCAAATGCCACTAAATATTCACCCTCTGGCGGAAGGATTAATTTTGAATTAACTTATACACAACAAGAAGTTATCTTCCGTATTCAAGACTCAGGTATCGGTATCGCCCCAGAAGATCAAACACAGCTATTTAATAATTTCTATAGAGCGAAAAATGTCGGCAAAATTTCAGGGACAGGATTAGGATTAGCAATTGTTAAAAATTGCGTTGATTTACATGGAGGAAAGATTACAGTGGAGAGCGATCTGGGAGTAGGTACAACGTTTATAGTTACTATACCATTGTAAAATTCTGGGGCAGATGCTAAGTAAAGTAGTTAATAGCAAATTGCCGCCGAAATGCGGTTATTAACAAATTTACCATCACAAAATGCCATTACATCAGACTTCAGGTAGGTGGCGCGTAGGATTAGCGTTATCAATATTTACTGTCCTTCTCTGGGGGACTGTACCAATTGCCTTAGCAGTGGCAGTTCAAGCACTTGATGTTTACACTGTTACTTGGTTTCGCTTTGTAGTATCATTTGTGTTGCTTACAGTTTTTTTAGCTATACGTCAAGAATTACCTACAGTAGAAAAAATCCGCGCCGCGCCAATAAAATTAATCGCGATCGCCATTATTTTCTTTTTATTCCATTACGTCTTATTTCTCCAAGGTTTAGCACAAACATCACCATCAAACGCAGAAGTTTTAATTCAACTAGCTCCGGTTTTAATGGGTTTAGGAGCATTATTTATTTTTAAGGAACGTTATACTTTATCTCAATGGATAGGATTAGGTTTATTAACTCTTGGCTTAACTCTCTTTTTTCACGAGCAAGTAATAGCTTTAATCAATGAGCCAACTAATTATTTAGTAGGCAGCAGTCTCCTAATTTTATCAGCTATATTTTGGGCAATATATAGTTTAGCTCTCAAGCAACTGCTGCATACCTTACCTTCTTCTAATATTCTACTGATAGTTTATGGAGGCTGTGGATTATTATTAACTCCCTTAGCGAAACCTCAGCCAATTTTAACGCTTACTGATTTACAGTTTGCAATGCTGTTATTTTGTGGGTTAAATACTGTAACTGGTTATGGTGCTTTTGCTGAATCATTAGATCATTTAGAAGCATCAAAAGTTAGTGCAATAGTAACTTTAGCGCCCATCGTTACTTTAATATCCATGCCCCTAGTAGCTAAAATTGCCCCTAATTTAATTAAACCAGAACACATTACAGGATTAGGGATTTTAGGAGCTTTGTTTGTGGTTGCTGGTTCAATGATAATCGCACTGCGATCGCAAAATTCTACTAATTAATATTCAGGCTAATTTCTATCCCCCCCTGCTTGTTGATAGTAAATTTTGATAAACTTACTTAACTATCTCTGTACTTACGATTGAAAAAAGCTGATAGCTGACTGCTGACTGCTATACTATCTAAAATCAATCATTGTTTGACGATAAGCGTCTGGTAACCCGATATCAAAAGTTTGTCCATTAACAAGATATCCAGTAATACCTTCATATTGTCGTAATCTATCAAGACAAGATGTTAATTGAAACTCACCACGCTCACGAATATTATTAGTAATATGCTCTTCTAAATATTCAAATATTTTAGGAGTTAGTATATAGATTCCAAAAACACAGAGGAATTGATCCTCAGCCATTCCTGCTACCCGTAAATGTTTACGTGCATATTCCAAATCTGGCTTTTCAAATATTTTCGTAATAGACAAGAGAGAATTTAATTCTATCCAATTTCCGGTAATACAGCCAGCTTTATGAATAATTTCTCCAGGCAATATATCTAAGGAAATAACACTTTGATTTGCTTGCTCGTAAACTTTTATAAGTTGCATAGCACAAGAATCATCAGCATCAGTTAAGTAAACATGATCGCCTAGCAGTAGCATAAATGGCTGGTTGTTTACCCAATCTTTAGCGCAAAAAACAGCATGACCAGAACCTTCTTGAATATCTTGAGTTAAGATAGTAATTTTACTGCCTAATTCTTGTAAATATTGGCTATATTCTTGATTTTGTGGAGATAATTTGCTAAATAGTTGTGGTGGTGGAGATTTAAATAAGTCTTCAAATAAAGCGCGATCGCACTCTTGTACAACAATCCCAATTTCCTCTATTCCTGCACTAATCGCTTCTTCTACAATAGATATAATTACAGGTTTAGCACGACCATCTCGATCAATAATCGGGAAGAGTTCTTTTTTGACAACTTTAGTAGCTGGAAACAACCGAGTGCCAAAACCTGCTGCTGGAATTACTGCTTTAGAAACTTTGTTTTTAGGGGACATTTGGTAAAAATTGTAAATAATTAAGAGACTTTTTCCAAAAATCTTTTACTCTATCTGTGTAGCCACAGACTATCTGCGCGTACATCTGTGTTTATTTGTGTGCATCTGTGGTTAATTATCTAAAATAAGCCTTCCCAACTTGTCAACAATAATTAATCAAGCTTTAGAAATATTACTGCAATTTACAGGGATTCATCATGAAAAAAATCTTAGGATTAGCTGTATTAAGTTCTTTGATAGGATTCCCCGCTACAGCCAACCAAACTGTTAAAATTAGCTCTTTACCTAGTGGCAACAAAACTACAATTAACACTATTTCAAGAGAGGCTGTAAAACAAGAAGACAAAAATTTATTTGCTATTCAGCAAAATAAAGGCAATACTATTACTCAGCTTATTAAAAGTACACCGTTAGAACTAGCGGCTAACGTTTCTGAAGTCCCGCCTCGCTTATTTCTTAATATTACGCGAATTAATCAGATTAAGTCAGCAATTCTGGTTTCTGGATCGCACCATCAGCAAGCCTTTTTAGCAATGAAAGCACGGGTGGATCAGAATAACTGGCAAGCTTATAAATGGAGTCAAAGAAATACTGGTCGTTCTCATTTAGCAAGAGAAGCATCATTGATGTACTTGCTAACAGACGATCCTAAATATGCTCAAATAGCTTATCAAGCTCTTTATGATATTCATAATAACTCAGAGCCGAGTGAACCTATTCCCGAATCTGGTTCAGATGGTTTGAGACGGGCATTGATTGGAGAAAATTTTGCGATCGCTTATGATTGGGCATATAAAGGTTGGACAGACTTACAACGAAATTATATTAAAAATAAAATAGATCTCGCTCTCAATGCTTGGCCAAGCTACTATCATGCTAACCTGACTGCGCCTAGCTACAGTTCCAACTGGGTAGCTGTCTGCCGAGGATCTGAATTAATTATGATCCTAGCAGTACGTGAAGAACAAGCACGCGCTAGTCGTTACTCTCAGCTTAAAAATTGGCTTAACCTTCATCTTCAAAACGCCTACGGCAATTTAGGCGTAACTCAAGAAGGAATTGGCTATGCAGGTTATGCTGGTAGCTTCTTAATACCAGCAATTTATGCACTTCGCAGCGTTGGGGATACAAGCTTAGATGCAACTTTTAATACCAAAGCTTTTTGGAAACAAGTAATGTATGCAGGTGCATTTACTATGCACGACGAGGGACAACGGGAGTATCTACAGTCAGGTGTATCTGGTGTCACAATTTACGATGAAGGTTGGGTAAGTTTATTACTGGGTGCAGTACCTCAAGATCAACTACCTTACTACCGTTATTTTTACGATCGCCAAATGGGAGTTGATGCACCAGGAACCATAGATCAAAAATTTGATGCTCAACATGGGGGAACAGTTTGGGCGCTAATTTATTACCCGGAAAACGTCGCATCAATTAACCCAACAAGTATTTTTAAGCAAGCAGTTAGTGATGACAATAAAGGAGCTTACTTTTTCCGTAACCATTGGCAAAATGGAGACGATATTTTAATTTCAATTATGGCTGATGCTCAACGTCATGGTCATGCTTGGGATCAGTCAGAAGCATTTTCTTTAGGTATGATTGCAGGTAATACTCAGTTTATTGGTGGCCCTGGGAAACAATTAACTAATCCTAATGTAGTTAGTGCTTTATTAGTTGATGGCAAAGCACAAATTAGCAATAGTCAAACTGGAAAACCAGAATTTTTTAGTGCCACATCTAACGGTGGATATGTAATTGTTGATGGTGGTCTTAAATATTCTTCATTAGGTTTAAATAGTGCCAAGCGGCATTTATTAGTTGACTTTTCCAAGCAAAATGGGACAGCACTTTTGTCAACTCTTGACCGCCTTCAGGATGATACTACTCATACCTATACTTGGCAGCTTAATTTAGGAGATGATTTGAGTAACGGTGGGGTCAGCGTTACTACTGGTAAAGAAGGTGTTTTGCCTACATTTACCCTTACTGGAAAAAACAATAACTATGTTAAAGGATGGATACTTAATCCTACCAATGCCTCTGTAATAGCTGGAGATCCTTTAAAAGTAACTACTTCAAGTCCTAATGCTAATATTTGGGTGGCAATGGTTACAGGTAAAGGAGTGCCACCTGTAGGAACAGTTAGAGGCACAGGGATGAATGCTGTTTTATCTGTTAGTAATATGCGAGTTTATTATGATGCTAATACTAACCGTATTGTTACAAAGCGATTGTAAGTTAAGCTGATATACATATTTTTTTGAGCGCAGATGTGAGCAGATAAACGCAGATTACGCAGATGAAATGCCAATATTTAAGCGTTGTTCTAAATTTTATTACTCCTCAGCGCCATTAGCTTTTAGCACTTTTACAACTTCAGGATAACCATTAAATTCTGCCAACATTAAAGCTGTATACCCGCCTTGATTTCTAAGATTCACATCCGCGCCAGCTTCTAACAATATTTTGACAGCATCTATATAACCACGATGCGCTGCCCACATTAATGCAGTTGCACCAGCTTGATCTTGAATATTAGGAGTAGCGCCGTAAGTTAGTAATGATTGAATCAGAACAATATTATTACTATCGCAAGCTTTCATCAACAAGGTTTTGCCATCATCAAATTTAGTATTAGCATCAGCACCAGCTTGTAGCAAAACTTCGACGGCTTCAATATGACCGTGTAGTGCAGCTAAAGTTAAAGCTGTCTCACCAAAATTTTTAATATTAAAATCTGCTTTTTTTTGCAACAAAGCTGCCACAATTTCTGTGTGACCATGTAATGCGGCTACCATCAAAGGTGTATCACCTAATTTATTTCTAGCTTGAAAGTTAGCGCCTCGGTTGAGTAAAATTTCTACAGTATCAACATGACCTTCAACAACAGCTAAATTAAGAGCAGTTTCATCATCTTGATCTTTGGCATTAATATCAGCACCATACTCAAGTAAAGCTATTACAATATCTGTATAACCGCCTGCTGCGGCTGCCATTAAAGCTGTTACTCCATCCAAGTTGCGGATATTAGGATCAGCCCCAGCTTCTAGTAATATTTGTACAATTTTTATATATCCTTGATCCGCAGCTAGAGTTAAAGCTGTTTCGCTATCTTGATTTTTAGTATTCGCTTTTGCCCCATGTTGTAACAATAGCTGCACTAAATCAGTTTGCCCTTGAATTGTAGCTATTGTAAGAGCGTCAGTGTTAACATCTTTTAAGTTTGCACCTGCACTTAATAATACTTGTACAACGGCTGTATTACCACTTTTAAGTGCTAATTTTAAGGCAGTATCATTGTCTTGATCTTTGATACTGATATCTGCACCAGTAGTTAGCAACATTTGCACAATATCAACATTGCCTTTAAAAGACGCTGCCATTAATGCTGTACTGCCATCATCATTTTTGGCATTTATATCAGCACCATGAGCTACTAAAATTTTTACTACATCAGCTTGGTTACTAGCAGCAGCTAACATTAAAGCAGTAATACCAAATTTTCTAGCTTGATTAACATTAGCACCAGCATTAATGAGCGATCGCACAATCTCTGTATAGCCTTTTTGAGCAGCAAACATTAACGCTGTTGTGCCATCTCGATCTATAGCATTGACATTTGCGCCATTAGATATTATTTTTATTACCCTCTTAATATCACCACCGCGAGCAGACTGTATCAAAAACTGATCTTTAGTAAATGCCATAACAATTAACAATTAGCTACGCCGACTATAGCGCCAATCAGCAAAGTTGTATCATTTATGATAAGTTTTATAAAGTTCCTTAAAAAATGATCTGCATCCTATGAGCTTAGAAACCCAAAAAGAAATTGGATTTTGGCTGAATTTCATTCATCCAATTTGGATGTGGATTGTCTTAGGTACTTCTATCTATGCCTTATATTTAGGTGTTCAAGTTCGACGTACCAGAAATTCAGCAGGGGAAGTAAAAAAAGAGTTAATCCAGGGCAAATTTAATACCCGTCACTACCAAATTGGCTCAATCTTGTTAGCCTTGATGGTTGTCGGTACGCTAGTTGGTATGGGTGTTACCTATTACAACAACAGCAAGCTGTTTTTTGGCCCCCACCTTTTAGCAGGTTTAGGCATGACAGGACTAATTGCTGTTTCAGCTTCACTGTCTCCCTATATGCAAAAAGGGAAAGATTGGGCGCGTTACAGCCATATATTTTTGAATGTTGTCCTACTAGGATTATTTAGCTGGCAGGCTGTTAGCGGTCTAGAAATTATCCAAAGGATTATTAGTAAACGATAACCTTTGTTAAAAAAGTCCAGGGTGTGTCAAAGATAGCAATTAGCAGTTAGCTTTTAGCAATTAGCTTTTCTTAAATGCTTTGCTACTAAAGGTTTTACTCATAAAAAATTCCTTAAGCGCCAAGGCTGTTGCTATAAATTTAATAGAAATATCCAGAAATTAAAGGTAGAGACGCGTTCGCGTCTCTACCTTGCTCTTAGTGCGCTTCCCTAAATTGCTCAAACCTGTGTTAAGAGCGATTTTTCTTTGATTTTGGAGAAAATGGAATACCCAAGCTGGCGTGAAAGTCTTCTTGCACTTTAGGAGTTAAGCGGCGAGAAACTTGCCGTACAATTTCTCGTAGGACGCGATCGCCTGTTGTTTGAAGAACAGATTTTGGTAACTTGTAAATAAATTTAGGAAATTGAATATAAACCGATAAATCTAGCTCCCACTCAACTCGTGTGATTACAGCAGGTAGGTTTGCTTTTTTATTAAAGCGATCGTTTGGTACTTCTACCAAGTGCATAGCAGCATTAAAGTCAACTTCATAGCCAGGAGCTACATATCCCGGCACAGGTATAGTGCGGATCGGGTAAACTCCCTGCTCTTGCGGCAACAAATGTAAACCTATTTTTGGTTCTACTTGATAACCAAAGGAACCAAAACGTCCAATTGTTAAAGCATAACCATTGTCTCCCAAAGGTTCTGCTGTCATCGGATGGGCGCAACGGCAAAACCAACCTTGGTGAGCATCCAGATATTTAGCAACTGTTACCGCATCAGCATACATCTCCATGCAGTCTACAAACTGGCTAGAGAAACGCATTGGTTCGATACTACTAGCTACTTCTCCTACTTCTGCATCTGGTTCGATGAAATTTGCACCGGAATCAAAAATATCTTCAGGAACCTCAAAGGGTTGATTTTCCACGAATTGCGACTGCATCCCTGTTCTCCTGTGTTTTTGCCGTTTCCTGATGTTGTCAGTAGAAATTGAATTTGACGCTTTAATTTTAGATCTTTGGGCTAAAGACGAGGACTTTTATCCAAAGTTCATACAATTGGGGGAAGAGTTTACTAGCTGTCAGTTATTAGCTATATACAAGGGAGAAATCCCTTACAAAAAGTAGCACAACATCAAAAAAACTGACGACAACGGCGCTTACGCTAATTGCTTTGGCAACTATTCCCTGTTCAATTAGCATAACTTGCACATCCAAGGCTCTACCATGTGAAAATTACGGAGAATTATGAAAGCATTTGTCGCAGGAGCAACAGGCGAAACCGGACGTAGAATTGTCCAAGAATTAGTTAAACGTCAAATTCCTGTTCGCGCCTTTGTTCGGAACTTAGAAACAGCTAGAGAAATACTACCACCCGAAGCAGAATTAGTTACAGGTGATTTGTTTTCAGTGGAAAGTCTTAAAAGTGCGATCGCAGATAGTACAGTACTTTTGTGCGCTACCGGAGCAAAACCTAGCTTTGATCCCACTAACCCTTATAAGGTGGACTATGAAGGCACAAAGAATTTAGTAGATGCTGCCAAGGCAACCGGAATAGAGCATTTTGTGTTTGTATCTTCCCTGTGTACTTCTAAACTCTTCCATCCACTCAATTTGTTCTGGTTAATTTTAGTGTGGAAAAAGCGAGCAGAAGAGTATATCCAAAAAAGCGGTCTCACCTATACTATTGTGCGTCCTGGTGGATTGAAAAACGAGGATAACTCTAATTCTGTCGTAATGTCGTCAGCAGATACCCTGTTTGACGGTAGCATTCCGCGTCAAAAAGTTGCCCAGGTTTGTGTGGAAGCTTTGAGGCAACCTGAATCTAGGAACAAAATTGTCGAGGTTGTTGCTAAAGAGACACCAGAAAAAAGTTGGGATCAGCTATTTGCTGGGGTTGTTTAATTAGTGCGTTCGCGTAGCGTGCCGAAGGCATCGCGCATCTTAATTTATTTCGCAATATAAGGCTATTCATGTGAGTAGGCGTTTCTCATCCCTGAAAGATGATCCAAAATCGAAGTTACAGCAAGAAGTTGTGAGGAAATCAGTTTGGAAAAGCCAAATTGCCGGAAGTATAAGTGCGATCGCTCTTTTATTCTTCCTGTTCCATTTTTCTTCAGGTAATCGAGAAACGCCGTCCGTAAATTCACCTACAAACGCTTACGGAACACAGCCACTTGTGATGGAAGATGGCGATCCATATATTCGCGCTTTAATGCGAACTATATCTGCAAGTGAAGCAAACGATCGCCGTCCCTATTCCATCATCTATGGTGGCGATCATGTTTCCGATTTAACTAATCATCCTAGCCGCTGTGTGCCGATTTTAGTTGGCCCTAATATTGGTAACTGTTCAACTGCTGCTGGACGTTATCAAATGATCAATACAACTTGGGATGAAAAAGCCAAACGGTATCATCCTAAACCGTCAGGTTTTATGTTTTGGAAATCTTACAGTTTTGAACCAGAATATCAGGATGCAGTTGTTTACGCTTGGTTAAGCGATCCTCAAGCTTGGGGAGTTGATATTTCAGAACTACTGCGACAAGGAAAAATTAACCAAGTATTAAAACGGCTATCCGGTACTTGGACAAGTTTGGGATATGGAATTGAAGATAATTCTATGAGTAGCAAGTTACCTACAATATACAAAAAAATGTTACGAGAGGAACTACGCCAAGCGAGTTGATAGCAAATGTTTATAATTTATCCTCAAAATCAACTTTAAATAAAAAGCCCCAGCTTTTGAAGGCTGGGGTGATTAAATATTTATCAGGGTGCATCTACCTCTTCCTTTTACTGCTAGTCAGACTAACTATCAGGATAAATTTTAAAATATTCCAAGTTACTACTTTCGCATAAACCTACCGCTAAAAGTGCGATGCCTTCGGCAGCCTAAAGCCTGGCGGTATGAACTCGCCAACGCATCTCTACTATCTTAAATAAAGTACCAGTGCAGCACGGCTATTAGATTCACCACTATTCCCTGTAGTTGATGGCGTAAATAAAGTATTAACACTTATCATAAAAATTCCCACCATTAAAACATGAGCCATGATGTCTAAAATTGTGAAACCTTCCTGTTGAGTTTTATTAACAGGTGTTAAGCACCGATATAGGAGGGAATATTTCATGGTAGCAACTTTTTAAGCTAAATCTATATCTCTATTGATCAGCTATTTTTTCTATTTATCCAACCGTTTTTCTAATGAACTTTTGATCAGATATATTGTGTTTAACTATTTAATATTAGTAAAATTACTTAGCAAATAGTGTGTTTATGTGGGTTACTATTTTAAGGAAATACACTTAGATAAAAGCTAATTTTAAAAATATTTTTTTGATTGAAAGACAGTAAGAATCTCCTAAAACCTCTAAAGAACTTTTAGGGAAAGAGTAAAGTCAGCGCAGGTAGGTACTTATATACTTTGCCAAGATTATTCTTTAAAATAAAAACCCCAGCCATTAAAGGCTAGGGGTCTTAATTATCAGGGTGCATCTACATATTCTTTATTCTTAAGAATGTAATATGATCAGGACAAATTCCACCAAAATACAAAAATTACCCATACTAACGACAGATTCAAGGTTTAGGGAGTGAATAAAAGCCTTGTTTTATAAATAATTTGTGTTCTGCACCTGTATAAACAACAATAATTTGCAAACAAACGACGCTAATTTGCGAAATGCGACATTTAATTTGCGAATGTACAGTACAAAAAACCCCAGCATAGAGTAGCTGGGGATGTTAATGTTTAGGGTGCATCTACCACTTACTTCTACTGCTAGGTTCGTTGAGTATCAGGATAAATTTTATCTAAGTTACTAAAGATCTGCGATCGCCCATAAATTAAGACTTAAGGCAAAAAGCGATCTAAAGCAGCCTTTAACTCTTCAATTTCGACTTCAATATTGCCTTCTTTCGCAGCACGACCAATACACTCAGTTAAGTGTTCATCCAAAATTATCCGCGCAACTCTATCTAAAGCACCCCTTACCGCAGCAACTTGCACTAGCACATCTGGACAGGGGCGGCTTTCCTGCACCATATTTTTAATTCCTCGGATATGTCCTTCAATCCGAGATAGGCGGTTGACAATTCGTCGCCGCGACTCTTCACTGTGAACATGAGGATGAATATGTTCTCCATCGCCATGCACATGAGGTTTTGCAGGTCGCGTTTCGTCAGTTAGTGGGTTTGATCCGATCATGCAGAGTTAATCAGGCAGCAGTTGTAATCCAGATCCTAGCTTAACGGCAAATCTGAATTTGCCAATGTGTAGAGACTTACTACGGTAAGTCTCTACATCAAATATTTGTAGAGATCTTTTTCAGAATTGCTATAAGCTGTTGCTTCTAGAAGTAGAGGTACGGCATACCGTACTTTTATTAAGCTAATGCTAATAAATTGTAAAAATAGCTTTAGGCATACTTTTTAAGTATTAAGTAAGTTTGCCGATGTTTCAGCAGCTTTGCCCTAAGTAAAGATGGATTCTATGAAACTTCCCAATTTTTCTGTGTTATCAGGCAAAATTATTACCTATTTACTTACCACCCTAATTGCATCAGCATTAACTTTGGGTATTTTTGGCAACTTACCTGCACAAGCAGCTTTATATAGCCAATTACCAGCAGCAAAATTAGCGCTACAGATTCCTAATAACGCTAGTGGGGATAGCTTTGTGGCTGCTGCTGTCAATCGGGTGGGTTCCGCAGTAGTACGAATTGATACTGAACGCACAATTACCCGCCGTGTTGATCCATTTTTTGATGATCCAAGATTACGGCACTTTTTTGGAGATCAATTTATTCCCCAAATGCCTCAGCAAGAACGCTTGCGTGGTCAGGGTTCTGGCTTCATTATTGACCGTAGTGGAATTATTCTCACCAATGCTCATGTAGTCGATCAAGCAGATAAAGTAACTGTCACCCTTAAGGATGGGCGTACCTTGGAAGGAAAGGTACAAGGCGTGGATGAAGTTACAGATTTAGCTGTAGTAAAAGTTCAGGGAGGGAATGACTTACCAGTAACACCCCTGGGAGATTCTAACGTAGTGCAAGTAGGAGATTGGGCGATCGCGGTTGGCAACCCTTTCGGCTTAGATAATACTGTCACGCTAGGTATTGTCAGTACCCTAAAACGTTCCAGCGCGGCGGTGGGCATTCCTGGTAAACGGCTAGAGTTCATTCAAACAGACGCAGCCATTAATCCAGGTAACTCTGGAGGCCCATTATTAAATAGTAAAGGAGAGGTAATTGGCATCAACACCGCCATCCGTCCCGATGCAATGGGGATTGGTTTTGCCATTCCGATTAACAAAGCCAAAGAAATTTCTACTCAACTAGCACAAGGGATTAAAGTACAACATCCTTATCTTGGTATTCAGATGACTACCCTAACTCCCCAACTAGCTGCTGAGAATAATAGCGATCCTAATTCTCCCTTGCAAGTGCCAGAAATCAACGGGGTTTTAGTAGTAAGAGTTTTGCCCAATACACCAGCAGCACAAGCTGGCTTACGTCGTGGAGATGTGGTTTTGCAGATTAACGAGGAACCTGTTACAACGGCTGAACAATTGCAGGACGTAGTTGAAAATAATCCCATGGGTTCTTTACTTCAAATAAAAGTCCGGCGCGGCAACCAGACATCATCGCTGGCTATCCGCACCGGAGAACTACAAAACGCTGCTTAAATCAGCTTTTAGTTATCAGCGTTGAGTTAATAAACAACAAAATAATTTTGAATTTTAGTTGTTTTTCCTGAACGCTGATAGCTGACGGCTGAAAGCTAATTATTCTTCATCTTCCTCTTCATCGTCGTCCTCAAAATCATCTTCGTCGAAGTCTTCTATCTCATCATCTAATTCATCATCTATGTCAGATGAGAAGCCTGCACCAAAGGCGGGAGGTGTTAAGCTATCACCGCCAGCCACATCGGCGCTAGGACGACCAACAATCCCAAAACCAGGCTGTTCATCCAAACTATAGGTACGCGCTGTCCGGTCATCTAGAACAACATCTAGAGGATCATCTATTGCAATACCAGCGCCGTCTCCATAAGCATAGAAGCCGCCAACATTGCTAGTATCGGCATCCGTAGAACTACTCATCATCGCAGGGTCTTCATAGGCATTAAATCCTGTTCCGGCTGGAATCAACCGACCGATGATCACGTTTTCCTTCAATCCGCGTAACCAATCAGATTTACCTTCAATTGCTGCTTCAGTCAAGACACGAGTAGTTTCTTGGAAACTAGCAGCAGAGATAAAGCTATCTGTATTCAGCGATGCCTTAGTAATCCCCAGTAGTACTGGTGTGTATTCTGCTGGAGCACCTCCAGTAATTGCCATCGCTTCATTGACTTGCTCAACCTGACGCAGTTCTACGAGTTCCCCAGGCAGCATGGTAGTATCGCCACCATCATCTATGCGAACTTTAGAGGTCATTTGACGCACAATGACTTCAATGTGCTTATCGGAAATCTCAATACCTTGTGATTGATATACCGACTGTACCTCGTTCACTAGGAACGCTTGCGCTTGTTGGAGTGCAAGTAACGCACCTTCATAAACACCCTGCTCTTCACGGTGTAGCTCAAAGAAAAGTTCCAAGATTTCGTGAGGGTTGGATAAACCATCTGTGAGTGGCTCACCAGCCATGACTTCTTGACCGTCGGAAACGATCACGTTCTGCCCTGGCCCTAATGGGTAGTCTTGAATTAAGCCTGTAGGCTCAATGACTTTGACTTCTGTTGCTTCATCGTCACTGTAAACTACAGAAGCAACACCAGCACGCCGCGCCATAATACAAGCTTCTTTGGGTTTGCGAGCTTCTAAGAGTTCTTCAATTCTAGGCAAACCTTGGATAATATCTCCAGTTTTGGCGCGTTCAAAGACTAGCAACACTAGGTTGTCACCGCGTTGTACCAAGTCGCCATCCTCAATGTGCAGAATTGCACCATTAGATACACGATAAGGACGAGCTATCCTGAGTGTCACTGAATCTTCATTACGGGCAACAACTTGACCAGATTCCGGTGTCGGTACACCTTCTGCTAGTGGCATACCAGCAACAAGCAGAGTGCCAACTTTAACCTTTGAGTTGGGGGCTGGAATCGTAATGCGATCGCTCTCGCGCATAATCAAGATCCGGCGAATTGCTTCTACTCCTTCCCGAATACCGCGTACTTCACCCGCTTCTTTACACTGGATTTCTGTACGTGCGACAACTGCACCTGGTGCGATCGCATCTCCCTCTTTTACCAGTATTCTGGTCTCGGTACTACCACCAAGGGGATCAGCAGCAGTGTCACGACGAATGACTAATGATTCCAGAATTACTAACTGCAACTTCCAGTCGCCTTCGTCGCCATCAGGATCGGGAACCAGTTCAATATCAGCAGCTATTTGGGCAGAAAGTGCCTCGATATCCATTTCCAACACCAGTTGGGTACGGAGCAACTCAACACCTTCTACAGATTTAACCCGTTCTCCATCTTTAAAAGGTAAGCGCTGCAAAGCTCGCAGTTCAATGTTGCCACGTCCAACTTCATTAATTGATGCCTGAGAAGGTACGCTTGGCTCATCAGGAACTTGATATTCCACCACAGGGCGCACTAATAAAGCTGCACCTTCTGGAGTTTCTACATACTCTAGATACCGCAATTCTGTAACTGTTGGCAAACCAGGAAGAATTTCTTGCCCTGGATAAACCAAGCTGCCATCCATTTTTTGTCCGGCTTCTGGATCATCAAGTAAATGTAATTCACCAGGCTTAATTACCATCTCGCGCAGAATGTCATTTTTCTGCACAACTTCGACAATCCCGCCAGTTTGACAGAAGATATCCTTAACTACTTCAGTGCCAGCTTCGACGTATTGACCGTCCTCAACATTCAGCAAAGAAATGTCTTTATTGACTTCATGACACTCTTCGGGTATCCACAGCAGCGTGCCACCTTTAACGACTTCATAACCTTGCTTGGCTTTACCTCGCTTGGCTACTTCTACACCAGCATATTTAAGAATGCCGCCTGTGTGGGTGCGATAGCGATTATCAACTAACTCAGCCACCACTGCATGATTTTGGACTTTTGTACCTGGTGCAGCTAGTAAGGAAAAGCGTTGATTATCGGTTGTGTAAATTACATAGTGTTCCCGACCACCATTGCTTTCACTTTTTACTTGTGCTTGATCTAGCAAAACTGATGCTGTGATGATGTCAATTTCTCGCTCACCTCGGATGCGGACAACACCACCATTAGCAGTAATAAGTTTAGTTTCTGCCAGTACACTACCAATTTCCACTTTGTCGCCATTTTTGACGACTGGTTCTGCTGCTGTAGGTAAGTTATAAACTTCCCCGGACAGTACCCAAATTAAACCTCCTCTTTGGGCAATGCGGGTGGTGTTCCCTTGGCGGTCGGTTTTTTCTTCGGGTACTAAGTCAGCAAATACAACTTCACCAGCTAGTCCGGTAGCAACATCTTTTACCGCTTTTTCAGTAGAGCGACGAGCTTTAGCCATTGCTACTTCTGCAAGCAACGCCCCTGCTTCTACTTTCTCACCTTCTTTTACCAGTAACAGTGAACCCGCAGTCAGTGAGACAGTCTGCCGCTTGTTACCTTTAACAAGCGGTTCTAAGATCAGTTCTGCTGCGAATTCTACTTGTTCGCGGTCTTCCCCGTGACGGGTTCTCACAGGGCGGCTACGCACACCACTCAAGCGTACTATCCCCTCAAATGGTGCGCTGACTTGACGTGCTACTTCCCCTGTAAACACACCGCCAGTGTGGAAGGTACGCATGGTTAGCTGAGTACCTGGTTCACCGATAGATTGGGCAGCAATAATACCTACTGCTTCACCCATATCTACAAAATGTCCGTGAGCAAGGCTCCAACCGTAGCACAGTTGGCACACAGACCGTGCTGCTTCACAAGTCAGAGGCGATCGCGCAAACACTTGCTCTACTCCAGCCCGTCCAATCTCTTCAGCTAAGGGATCAGAAATCTCTTGATTGCGTTGGGCAATTATTTCCCCTGTTTTAGGGTGAACAACATCTTCTGCAACTACTCGACCCAGCAAACGATCGGATAATGGAATTAACACGCGATCGTTATCAACCATCGGCTTGACGTAAATACCCCGCGTTGTCCCACAATCCGTTTCACGGACAATTACATCTTGGGAAACGTCTACTAAACGCCTAGTTAGATAGCCTGAGTCCGCCGTCCGTAGCGCGGTATCTACCAACCCTTTACGAGCGCCGTAAGAAGAAATAATATATTCAGTTACAGTTAAACCTTCTCGGAAGTTAGTTTTGATGGGCAAGTCAATAATTTCCCCCTGTGGGTCTGCCATCAAGCCACGCATCCCTACCAGTTGTCGCACCTGAGACAAATTACCCCGTGCGCCAGAAAATGCCATCATGTAGACGGAGTTAAGCGGGTCGGTAGTTTTAAAATTCCGCACCACTTCATCTTTTAGGGATTCAGAAGTAATGTTCCAAGTATCAATTACCTTTTGAAATCGTTCTACTTCGGTGATTTCACCCCGTGAGTAACGTTGCTCAGTTAGGCGAATTTCTGTTTCCGCCGCCTCCAACATTGCTCGTTTTACTGGCGGCACTACCAAATCATCTACACTAATAGAAACACCAGCTTTAGTCGCATAGCGAAACCCCAAGTCTTTGAGTTGGTCAGCCATGTGGGCTGTACGAGCGCTGCCATAGCTGCTAAATGCCCAAGATACAAGTTTTTTTAGCTGACCTTTATCAACAACTCGGTTATTAAAAATCATTTCTTTTGTCATTTGTCAATACCCTAAAAGCTGATAATTATTAGTCATTGATAATTGGTCATTGGTCATTGATAATTGTTCATTGATTACCTATGACCCATGACATATTTACCCAATTAGTGATTCTTGAACCGTCTTGTTGTAGATAATCCGACCTGCTGTGGTGCGGATGTACTGACGAATCAACGTACCGTCAGCTAACTCGCGGACACGGCGAAATTTATAATGTTTTGTCACTGTGCCATCTGACAAAGTTTCTACAGAAACAGGTTCGTTATCCGGTTCCTCAGCAGCTACGCTACCGTCATATCGCACCCAGATGTAGGCGTGCAAATCTAGCTGATTTTGTTTATAAGCGCAGATTACGTCATCTAAGTTAGCGAAGTAGCGATCGCCTCCTGTTTGAGCCGCTGGATTTTCTGCCGTCAGATAATAGCACCCCAACACCATATCTTGACTAGGAGCCACAATCGGGCGACCTGTTGCTGGTGACAGAATGTTATGACAAGCCAACATCAATAATCTTGCCTCTGCCTGGGATTCCAAAGACAAAGGAACGTGAACCGCCATTTGGTCACCATCAAAGTCAGCGTTAAACGCTGGACATACTAACGGATGCAATTGAATTGCTCGACCTTCCACTAAAATTGGCTCAAATGCTTGAATACCTAGTCGGTGCAATGTTGGAGCGCGGTTAAGTAACACTGGATGACCAGCAATCACTTCCTCTAATACATCCCACACACTAGGATCACCACGCTGAATCAATTTCTTTGCGGCTTTAATGTTATTCACCAACCCTTGACGAATTAAGCGGTGAATCACAAACGGCTGAAATAACTCAATTGCCATTTCTCGTGGCAAACCGCACTGATGAATTTTCAGCTTAGGGCCAACAACAATTACACTTCGTCCAGAATAATCAACCCGTTTACCCAGAAGGTTTTGGCGGAAGCGACCTTGTTTACCTTCAATAATGTCCGACAGCGACTTCAGAGGTCGGTTATTTGCACCAACAACTGTCCGACCCCGACGACCATTATCGATCAGCGCATCCACAGCTTCTTGTAGCATCCGCTTTTCATTACGGACAATAATTTCTGGCGCAAGAATTTCCTGTAATCTTGCCAGTCTGTTATTGCGATTAATTACCCGCCGATACAAATCATTCAAGTCGCTTGTGGCAAAACGTCCACCATCTAGCTGTACCATTGGACGTAAATCTGGAGGAATCACCGGAATTACCGTCAATACCATCCAGTCAGGTTTACTACCAGTAGCAATAAAGTTGTCAATCACCCGTAGGCGTTTAATCAACTTGGCACGCTTTTGCCCCTTAGAGTTGCTGATTTCTTCCCGTAGCTTTTCTGCTTCTGTTTCTAAATCGACATCTTGTAGGAGTCTTTGCAGTGCTTCAGCACCAATGCCTACCTCAACACCAACAAGTTGAGTATCCTCGCTATAAAGCTGTTCTTCAATTTCCAACCACTGATCTTCTGTCAGTAGCTGTTTGTAAGTCAAATTTTCAGCATTACCAGGATTTAGAACAACATAGGCATTAAAGTAAACTATCTGCTCTACATCACGTAGAGGCATATCCATCAGAATGCTGAGATAGCTAGGAATGCCCTTTAAGTACCAGACGTGGGATACAGGCGCAGCCAGCTTAATATATCCCATCCGGTGACGGCGCACGCGGGATTCTGTGACTTCTACACCACAGCGTTCACAAACAATTCCTCTATGGCGCACCCGTTTGTACTTACCACAATGACACTCCCAATCTTTAGCAGGGCCAAAGATGCGCTCACAAAATAAGCCATCCATCTCTGGTTTGAGGGTGCGATAATTGATCGTTTCTGGCTTGGTAACTTCACCAACAACTTGACCATTGGGTAGCGCCCTCTGTCCCCATTGAGTAATTCGATCTGGAGAAGCTATACCAATCTTGACATAATCAAAGCGCTGCTCAAGTTGATGTCTCATTCTTTACTTCCTTGTGTACACATGAGTGTATGGAAACACTCAAGTCAACGACTTAATACCAATAGCTGTCAGCAGTTAGCATTCAGCCGTCAGCTTTTGAAAATAAGTCTTAATCTACTGTGTCTTGGCTGATAGCTGTAGGCGCTCCGCGCGGCGGCGGAGCCTAAGCTGAACGCTAATTAAACTTCATCTTCTTCCAGTTCATCACGGCTGAGAGATTCGTAGGTTGGTCTGGTGGGTGTCCTGCGGTTAGAAACATCTGCCATCAAATCGACTTCGACATCTCGACTGGTTCCGTCCTCTTTGGTTTCCACCTTGTGGACTGCAATATCAAGTCCTAAAGACTGTAACTCTCGCATCAACACTTTAAAAGATTCAGGTGTTCCAGGTCGTGGAATAGCCTTACCTTTAACGATCGCATTGAGTGCTTCATTACGACCCTGCATATCATCAGATTTGACTGTTAGCAGTTCTTGCAATGTATATGCCGCACCAAAAGCTTCCAGCGCCCACACTTCCATTTCTCCGAAGCGCTGACCACCTTGCTGTGCTTTACCGCCCAAAGGTTGCTGTGTCACGAGCGAGTAAGGGCCAGTTGAACGAGCATGAATCTTGTCGTCTACCAAGTGAACCAGCTTCAGCATATAACCCATACCTACCGTTATCGGTCGGTCAAACGGCTCGCCTGTGCGACCATCATACACTGCGGTTTTGCCAGCATTTTCTGGGTCAAACAGCCAGTCTTTGCCTGTTTTCTTCACAGAATCCTGTAATAACCCGTGAACGGTGCTACGGGAAGACTCTTCTCCATACATTTCATCAAACGGAGTCAGCTTAAACCGTAATCCCAGATTTTCGCCAGCCCATCCTAGTAGACACTCAAACACTTGACCCACATTCATCCGGCTAGGTACGCCCAATGGGTTCAGCACAATGTCAACGGCTCTACCATCTGGTAAGTAAGGCATATCTTCCAGAGGTAAAATTCGAGAAATAATTCCCTTATTCCCGTGACGACCTGCCATTTTGTCGCCCACTTGAATTTTCCGCTTTTGAGCTACATACACCCTAACAACCATATTGGCTCCAGGTGGTAACTCATCGCCTTGCTCACGGGTGAACACTCGCACATCTACCACACGACCTTTTTCGCCGTTTGGTACTCGCAGGGAGTTATCGCGCACATCTCTAGCTTTTTCTCCAAAGATGGCTCGCAAAAGTTTTTCTTCTGGAGGCTGATCCGATTCTCCTTTAGGAGTTACTTTACCTACCAGGATGTCACCTGATTCTACCCAAGCACCAACCCGAATAATGCCTGTTTCATCAAGCTGCCGCAGAGAATCTTCCCCAACGTTAGGAATTTCGCGAGTAATTTCTTCAGGCCCTAACTTGGTTTGCCGCGCTTCAATTTCAAACTTTTCAATGTGGATACTGGTATAAACGTCTTCAGATACCAGTCGTTCACTGATTAGAATCGCGTCTTCATAGTTGTAGCCTTCCCACGGCATATAAGCCACTAGGATGTTTTGCCCCAACGCTAGTTCGCCACCCTCAGTAGAAGAACCATCTGCTAGTACCTGACCAACTTCCACGTCTTCGCCTTCAAACACCAGTGGACGTTGATTCAAGCAAGTATCCTGGTTAGAGCGTTGATACTTTTGTAGTGGGTACTCAATTTCTTTACCTGATTGATCTCTGACTCTAATTGAAGTGGCATCTACATAGCTCACCTCTCCTACAGTCTTAGAAACAATCACCATTCCAGAATCTCTTGCTGCCTGCGCTTCTAAACCAGTACCAACCAAAGGACGTTCTGGGCGTAACAAAGGTACTGCTTGGCGCTGCATATTTGAACCCATCAACGCTCGGTTAGCATCATCATGCTCCAAGAATGGGATCAAAGAAGTTGCCACAGAGATAATTTGCACTGGCGAAACTGCCACATAATCCACTTGGTCAGGAGTTGTGGTGGTAAATTCCTGACGATAACGCACTGGGACTGACTCACCCAGAATCATCGCGTTTTCATCAACAGGAATGTCTCCAGGTGCTACCCGCAAATCATCCTCTTCATCCGCCGTCATATATAATGCTGGCTGATCTTTTAACACCCGACCTTTTTCTACTGGCCAAAACGGGGTTTCAATAAATCCATATTGATTTACCCGTGCATGAGTTGCTAGTGAACCTATCAAACCCGCGTTCGGGCCTTCTGGTGTCTCAATTGGGCAAATTCGTCCGTAGTGTGAAGGGTGAATATCTCGGACGGCAAATCCCGCACGTTCCCTGGTCAAACCGCCTGGGCCTAAAGCAGATAAACGCCGTTTATGGGTTAGTTCTGCTAATGGGTTAGTTTGATCCATGAATTGGGATAGCTGTGAGGAGCCAAAAAACTCTTTAACTGCTGCTACTAAGGGTTTGGGGTTAACTAAACTAGCAGGAGTCAGGGTTTCGGCATCTGAAACGGTCATCCGCTCTTTGATAATCCGTTCCAAGCGGTTCAAACCTACACGCACTTGATTTTGGAGCAACTCTCCTACAGACCTAACTCGGCGGTTGCCTAAGTGGTCAATGTCGTCTGTGCTACCAATATCAAATTCCAAATTAATCAGGTAGTCAATTGCTGCTAGTACATCTTGGGCTGTCAGTACCCGTAATGTGTCGGGAATATTTAAGCGCAGCTTTTTATTAATTTTGTAGCGACCTACGCGACCTAAGTCATAACGCTTAGGATCAAAGAAGCGTGAGTCTAAGAGTTGCTGTCCGCCTGTCACAGTCGGAGGCTCACCTGGACGCAGCTTGCGATAAAGCTCCATTAAGGCTTCTTCTTCGCTGGGATTACCTTCTTTGTCCAGAGTTTTTTGATAGTATTCTGGGTGGCGCAGAGCGTCGTAAATTTCGTTATCACTCAAACCTAGTGCTTTGAGTAAAACTTGAGCAGACAATTTGCGGGTTTTGTCAATTCTTACCCAGACTAAATCGTTTTTGTCTGTTTCAAATTTTAACCATGCACCTCGGTTAGGTATTAAAGAAGCGCTGTAGGTACGACGACCGTTTTTGTCTGTCTCTGATTTGTAATAAACACCAGGAGAGCGCACAATTTGGTTGACGATTACTCGTTCAGCACCGTTAATAATAAACGTGCCTCGGTCGGTCATTAAAGGCAAGTCGCCAATAAAAACTTCTTGTTCCTTAATTTCGCCAGTTTCTTTATTAATTAGGCGGGTTGGAACATACATTTGTACGGCATAACTCGCGTCGCGCCGTTTGGCTTCGTCTACATCATATTTTGGTCGCTTGAGTTTGTAGTTCTTGCCCAAAAAGTGCAGTTCTAGCTTGCCTGTATAGTCTGTAATGGGAGAAAAGCTATTGAGTTCCTCAATCAGTCCTTCTTCCAGAAACCAGCGAAAACTGGAACGCTGAATTTCAACTAAGTCAGGCAACATATGAGCGGGTGTTGTGTAAGTCTTAGTCATGCGTCTCCTCTTGCACTTGTTAGTGCGAACAACTTAGTTGCACTTTGCTGTCTGACTGCCTTTTTGACAGAATAGGCTCTATCCTGTCTGGGACAATTGTGGTTTATTTTCTGAGATGGGCTTTTTACAACCCTAGAAATGACCAAAAATTTTAGTTACCTTGTGGTATTAACAACAGGTATAAGAACAACCTTAAATCTCGCTTTAATGGGTGTGTTGACTTAAACGACTAATTACCGCTGTACTGGGGAGCAAAGCGGTTGGGGAAATTATATCCTTGATGAATTTGTAGTGACTGCAATTTTTCTTACTTGCGACCCCAGATCAGAGAACATCGAAACTCCTTTTTTATTATGACGCATAACAACCGAATTTGCGATCGCACTGTTTGAGAAAATGCTAACTTCTACTGTGCTTCTCAAGTGGATAGCAAGCTCAGGCTAAAAAGGTTACAAGCATTTTGGGTAGTTTGGGCAGCGAGTGTCTGTATTGGTACATCCCGCAGGTTAGCGACAAATTCGGCGGTGTAGCGAACGTAGGCGGGTTCGTTACGTTTGCCTCGCTTGGGAACTGGTGCTAAAAAGGGACAATCTGTTTCAATTAAAATGCGATCGCTTGGGCAAATCCTGACGGATTCCTGAATCTGCGTCGCGTTTTTAAATGTGACAATGCCACTAAAACTAATATAGAATCCCAGATCCAAAAACCACTTTGTCTCTTCTGGTGTGCCTCCCCAACAGTGCATTACCCCCTTAACAGGGGCGTGACGCTGCCAAAAATCTTGCAATAATTCTCTCATCTGCGCTGCTGCGTCGCGACAGTGAATAATTACAGGCAAATCAAGCTGATGTGCAAGTTTTAGTTGTGCTGTAAACACTTCTATTTGCTGCTGCTGGTTTTCGGCTTTGAAAAAATCTAATCCGGTTTCACCAATAGCTACTACCCGCTCATCAGCACGAGCGAGTGATAAAATTTCGTCGCCAGTTTCATGCGTCCATTTATCTGCATCTAAGGGATGCAAACCTACGGCAAATGATAGCTCTGGAAATTTGTTTGCTAGTGCTTGAATACTGGTAAATTCCTGTGGTTCTACGCAAGAATGTACCAGTTTCACAACACCAGCTTCACGCCATCGATCTCGTACTGCCTCTAGATCTGACTGGAAAACATCAAAATTGATGTGTGCGTGAGTATCTATCAGTTGCATTGTGGAAGTATCAAATGTTTGACCTTACTTAATTTTTCACTGTCTTCCTCACGGGAAAGTCAGATGGAAATTGAGTTAGCAATAGATCAATTAGCTATCGAGCAGATTCAAGAAACTTGGCAGTAATGCGATCGTTGCTTATGCCGTGTGTTTCAGGCATCTGCCTATGAAGCTGCTGGTGTCTGATGCCGTTTGAGGTAGCTAACTAAACGGGATTTTTTATTAGCACCGTTGTTGCGGTGTAGCACTCCGCGTTTCACTGCTTTATCAATTTTGCTGTAGGCAGCATTGATTCGGCTATGCACTTCCTGCATTGCTTCTGGATTGGGGTTAGCCGCGTAATTATCGACTGCTGTAAAGAAATTTTTCATCAGCGTCTTGACGGCTGATTTATATGATTTATTTCGCAGCCGATTACGTTCAGCTACTTCGACACGCTTGATAGCAGACTTGATGTTGGCCACAGTTAAGTCTCAGAAAATTTGATAGATGGAACAAAAAAATACTAGATAGACCAGTATATCATCAATAACGTTTAAAAATTATAGCCGATTTAGTCAATGGTCAGTTTACACTAGCAAATCAGATTAATGAACAAGGATTAGATCTACACGCAAACCTATGTAGCAGGTTAAAATCAAGCCATACAGAGTGAGTAAAAATTAGTCAATGGTCAGAAGTAATTTAGTTATTTGGCAAAATGCTAAGGACTGACGGCTATTGAGTAAATTCTCAACTCTTATAGATAATACCTAAGATGGGCAATGCGACTCCATGCTGCGAATTATTACTGAGCAGACTGAGGCACTAACTGAACTGCGGCGGATCTGCGATCGCACCCACGACGACCAGATTTTTAATAAAGAAGCCACAGTTCGGGAAGTTTTACAAGCAGTTAAACGCCAAGGGGATAAAGCCCTCTTGCACTATACTGCGGAATTTGATGGACAAAATCTAAATATTGAAGATCTCCGCGTCAGTGGCTCAGAAATGGATGCCGCCTATCAACAGGTATCCAAGGAGTTACTAAATGCGATTCAGTTAGCTTGCAAAAATATTGAAGCATTTCATCGGCAACGTGTGCCTAAATCTTGGGTGCAATTTGGTGATGATGATGTCGTTTTGGGTAAGCGATATACGCCTGTAGATCGGGCTGGATTGTATGTTCCAGGCGGTCGTGCGTCTTATCCTAGTACTGTATTGATGAATGCTGTTCCAGCCAAAGTGGCGGGTGTTCCTAAAATTGTGATGGTGACACCTCCAGGGCCAGATAAAAAGGTCAACGCCGCCGTATTGGTGGCAGCCCAAGAAGCGGGAATTGAAGAGATTTATCGAGTAGGAGGAGCGCAAGCGATCGCGGCTTTGGCTTATGGTACAGACACCATCCCCAAGGTAGATGTAATTACTGGCCCAGGGAACATTTATGTTACTTTGGCAAAAAAATTGGTGTACGGCACAGTGGGGATTGATTCTCTGGCTGGCCCATCGGAAGTGTTAATTATTGCGGATCAAACTGCTAATCCTACATATATAGCGGCTGATATGCTGGCGCAGGCGGAACATGATCCGATGGCGGCGGCAATCTTAGTGACAACTGACTCTGTGCTGGCAAAGAAAGTACAGAACGAAGTTGAACAGCAGTTGAGAAATCACCAGCGACGGCTACTGACAGAAAAAGCGATCGCTCATTATGGTTTGATTGTTGTAGTTGATTCTCTAGAAGAAGCAGCAGAACTTTCTAACCATTTCGCCCCAGAACACTTAGAGCTAGAAATAGCAGAACCTTGGGAGTTGCTTAACCAAATTCGTCATGCTGGCGCAATCTTTTTGGGTAACTCGACCCCAGAAGCGGTGGGAGACTATTTAGCTGGCCCAAATCACACCTTACCAACGTCAGGTGCTGCTCGTTATGCTTCTGCTTTGGGAGTAGAAACATTTATTAAACACTCAAGTTTAATTCAATACTCTCCTAAAGCACTACAAAAAGTTGCTAATGCTATACAGGTTTTAGCTGATGCTGAAGGTTTACCATCCCATGCTGATTCAGTAAGACTGCGGACGCAGGGTAACAGCGAACTTTGAGCCGCTTTAAAACTTTCCTTTTTTTAAGTAATAACAACTTTGTTGCGCTTTGGTAGCCAAAACCTTGACTTTAGGGCGACAATCCTAAAAGCTGATCCTGGTGCTGATCGCTGAAAGGAGAAAAGTGGTGCTAAAAACTATCTTGGTGGCTCTTGACGAATCAGAACTATCAGAGCGCGTAATTAAACAATTGGGGCAATTGCAACTACAACCAACAGCTAAGGTTATTCTGTCTCATGTTATGCCCTCTAATAGATATGAGGTAGATGTGGCAGCAGACCGACCTCACACCCAATCTGAGGAGTTACCTTATCGACAAATTGAAAAACAGTTAGAATTTTACCAAGCTCAACTTCCCTGTGAGAGTCAACTAGAAATTGTCACAGGTGAGCCAGCAGAGGAAATTATCCGTCTGGCATATATTTATAAGGCTGAGTTGATTGTAATTGGCAGTCGCGGGCTTACAGGGATGAAGCGAATTTTACAAGGCTCAGTTAGTAGCCAAGTAGTTGCTGATGCGCCTTGTTCGGTGCTAGTAGTTAAACCCCAATAGCACACTGAGGTTGTGCCGTATTTTACTGCCTTTTGTGAGTGCAGTGGAGGCTGAGAGGAGAGGTAAGGAAATAAATGTTTTTAAATGAACATTTGCACAATAATTTCGCAGGTAGCGTTAGCTTAGTGATTGATAACTGAAGATTCATGCCCAGCAGTTCTATTGGCAATAATAAATCCCGTGTGGTTGTAATCGGGGCTGGGATTGGTGGTTTAACAACAGGGGCGTTGTTAGCTCGTCGCGGCTATCAAGTGTTAATTTTAGACCAAGCTTTAGTACCAGGAGGATGTGCTTCAACCTTTAAACGTCAAGGGTTTACTTTTGATGTTGGGGCAACTCAGGTAGCGGGACTGGAACCTGGTGGAATTCACTACCGGATTTTTAAGGAACTAGAGGTGGAAATTCCACCAGCAACGTATTGTGATCCAGGTTGTGCTGTTTACTTACCTGGTGAAGTAGCGCCGATTAATGTTTGGCGTGACCCGCAGAAGTGGCAGATAGAAAGGCAACGTCAATTTCCTGGTAGCGAACCTTTTTGGCAGTTATTGGCTAAGTTATTTGAGGTTAGCTGGGAGTTTCAATCCCGTGACCCTGTTTTGCCACCACGCAATTTATGGGATTTGTGGCAATTGGTGTCGGCGGTTCGCCCTAATACGATGATTACTTTGCCATTTACTTTGTTAACTGTGGGCGATGCGCTCAGGCTGTATGGACTTGGTGACGATCAACGTTTGAGAACGTTTTTGGATTTACAATTAAAGCTTTATTCTCAGGTAAGTGCAGAAGAAACAGCACTATTATACGCGGCTACAGCTTTGGGTGTATCTCAAGCACCTCAAGGGTTGTATCATCTTCATGGTAGTATGCAGGTATTGAGCGATCGCCTAGTTCTAGCTCTACAAAAATACGGCGGTCAGCTATTAATGCGCCATACGGTTGAAGGTATAAATGTTGAAAGTTCAGGCGCTGCGAGTATTGTTATTCATAATCAGAAAACTGGAGAAGTTTGGAAGGAACCAGCAGATCACGTAGTTGCTAATGTTACCGCACAAAATTTGGTGCAGTTGTTGGAACAAGTACCAGCAGGTTATCAACAGCGCGTGGATAAACTACCACCTGCATCGGGTGCTTTTGTAGTGTACTTAGGGGTTGATCAAAGTGCAATTCCCTCAAATTGTCCACCTCATTTGCAGTTTCTTTATGACTACGACGGTGTAATTGGGGAAAATAACTCTTTGTTTGTATCGGTAAGTAAACCTGGGGATGGTCGTGCGCCAGCAGGGAAAGCGACTATTATTGCTTCTTCGTTTACAGATACAAGGATTTGGTGGCAGTGTGAGAATTATGAGGCACTAAAACAGCAGTATACCGAAGAAGCGATCGCTCGTCTTTCTCAATACTTCCACCTGACACCAGAGACAATAGTATATACAGAATCGGCAACTCCCCGCAGCTTTGCTCGTTTTACTGCTCGCGATCAGGGTATTGTTGGCGGTATTGGTCAACGAGTCTCCACTTTTGGCCCCTTTGGTTTTGCTAACCGCACACCTATTAAGCGTTTATGGTTAGTCGGAGATTCTACCCATCCTGGTGAAGGGACGGCAGGGGTTAGCTACTCTGCTCTCACAGTTGTTAGACAAATTGAGGCAAGCTGATTTTCTACTCAGAAATATGCCTTTTCTGTTTATGGCAACGCTGGCGGTTGGATAGACCCCTGCCAAACTCTAATTTGTTGTTGGGCGCTATCATAAGCGTCGGTTCTAGGGGGGATATTTTTAGCAATAGCGATCGCACCTTGTACATCTCTAACTGCCATTGCTTGCGCCATTGCTAACAGTTGATTACTCCAACGATTAACTGCGTCGTTAGCGTCGGCGCGTAGTTTAGAAGCAGTAGGTACTTGTCTAGCTGCTTGAATGGCTGCTGCAAGGGCTTCTGGGGTACTATTACTGGCTAATTGGTAGGCTGAATTGAGATTTTGTTCGGCTTGTAATTTTGTTTGCCAAGTTCTAATTTTGGCAGCCGCAGCACTGGAAAGCACCCTTCCTGATTTAATCTGTTGGGCTGTAACGACCGCATCGTTGAGATTACCTGCATTTGCCTGAGATTCGGCTTGGTCAAGCAGAGGTTGGTCTTGCGAACGTTGAAGCTGATCAAGCCATCGTCGAATTTTATCCTTAGCTTCCCCGTATAATACTCGTCCTGGTCTAATTTGTTGAGCTACAGAAATTGCTCTGCTCAAATTGCCTGAATTTGCTTGAGATTCAGCTTGGTCAAGTACAGGTTGGTCTTGCATACGCTGAACTTGTTGAGTCCAATCTCTAACATTATTTTGAGCTTGTTGATAAAGCGCCCTACCTCGGCGAATTTGGCTTGCTTGGGCGATCGCATTTTGGAGAGAGCCAAGATTGCCGAAACTCGCCATCTGTTGAGCACGATCTAATAATGGTTGGTCTTCAATAGTTTCTACTTGAACTACCCAACGATTAACTTGATTTCTCGCTTCACTACCACGAGGGTTACTCCCTGGAATTAACGCCGCCTCTGCAATTGCTGTCCTTAAATCATTCACTTGACCAGAACTCGCAAAAGTACGCGCTCGATCTAAATGTGCGACATCTTGAATTTCTAGCTGCCAACGCCCAATTAATTGTTGTGCTTTAGCGTATAAAGGACGGTCGTTAGTAAGTTTTTGAGCAACAGTTATTGCTTGTTCAAGGTCTGGAATTGTGCCTTCTTGGGCGCGAGATAAGGCATTAGCTAAGTCACTCAAATCTTGAAATTCTGCGTCTAATTTCAGGCTGGTGGATTTGGTAGTAGCAATTTTCTGGACGCTTTGCCAGTCGCCCTTGTCTAACAATTCCTGCGCCAATTCTAAAAGCTGCTCACCGCATTTAATGATGAAATCTTGGGCTTTCTTGTAAAAATAACTTTGGGAACCAAGTTTTTCAGCTATATTAACTGCCTCTAACAGATTGTCTAATCCTCCTTTTTTAGCTAGCCTATCAGCTTTATCCAACTTGTTACTATCTTCTTTAGCTACCTGAATGAGATTAACCAGTTCATCAAATTTAGTAGTTGACCAATAATTATTCGATAGGTTAGTTAGTTTAACTGCTTCTCGAAAAGCTTCACGCCACTTAGATAAACCCAGAAATTCTTCTACTTTTTGATAAATATCTTCTGCTTGTGTCCAAACTGCTTGCCAATGTTCAATCCGTGCCTCTACCAAATTATATGCAGGAGTTTTAGAGGGAATTTTTCTAGCAGTTGCGATCGCTTCATCCAAATTACCATCTTGAAACGATTGATCCGCCAGTTTCAAAATATCCAGCGCCCACTCTTCAATTTTGCGGTTAATTTCAGATCTGAGCGGGTGGTTAGACGGTAAACTATCAACTAATGCGATCGCCTCTAACAAGTCATCAACCGTCTGCTTATTAGCTGCCAAATCAGCACAATACATTCGCAACGAAGCTGAAGCCATTGGCCAATAAATTGCTGGGCAATTTGGTAGCGCGGGAAGCTTAAATAGCAACGCCATCGCCGTAAATCCAAATGTCCCAGACACAACCACTGTAACTATTGCCCAAAATTTTAAACTTGTAGGCAAACGCAGACGGTTAGCCCAACGGATCACCATATTCGGTGTATCATCTTCGAGTTCTTCTCTCATTGGGCTAAGCCTATGCCCAAATCGTGTCCCGCGTCGGCGTGGGGGTGCTAACCCATCGCGATTTGAAGACTTATTACCAGACCAACGGTCTGGAATATCGGGATTTCTAGCCATGTTATTACAACCCCGTTGTTTGTCTTATATAATCTTTTATGACACAGGCAGTAGTTGCAATCCTACTGCCCCTTGAAAGAAATAACTACATCGTTAGAAATAAAAGCAATTAGCTCTTTTCAGGCTCACCATTAAGCCATAGTTTGGGCTTAATTTATCCAGTGGCAACTAACCGCTCTAACTATATTGCCAAATCGCTTACGCCTCACACCACCCAAATTAACACCACTAAAAAACTAAACAGGTTGCGATCGCAAATCTTCAATTAGCTCAGTTAATTCATCACTGCTAGCTTGGTAAACTTCCCCACAAAAGTGGCAGGTTGCTTCTGCTCCATTATCTTTCTCAATCATATCCTGTAGCTCTATTTCTCCAAGCATTTTCAAAGCGCCCATAACTCGCTGCTTTGAGCAACCACAGTGAAAACGCAACATTTGCACTTCTGGGAAAATCACCAGATTCATATCTCCCAACAGTTGTTGAAAGATTTCTGGCAATGTTTTACCTGCTTGTAACAACGGGGTAAAGCCTGATAGCGTAGCAATTCGTGATTCTAATGTTTCTACTAAAGCTTCGTCTGTTGCTGCTTTGGGCATCACTTGCAGCAATATGCCACCCGATGCCTGCACACCCTCAGCGTCAACGAATACACCTACAACCACTGCCGAAGGAGTTTGTTCTGAATTGAGCAAGTAGTGGGCAATATCGTCGCCGATTTCCCCAGAAACTAGCTCAACAGTACTGGAATATGGGTAGCCATATCCGACATCACGCACTACATAAAGATAACCCTCACCAATTGCTCCACCAACATCTAGTTTGCCTTTAGCATTTGGTGGTAGTTCAACAGATGGATTTTCTACATAACCGCGTACTGTTCCATCTAATCCAGCATCTACCAAAAGTCCACCCAATGGGCCATCACCCTTAATCCGAATATTGACTCTTGACTGCTGGGGTTTCATGCTAGAAGCTAACAACAGTCCAGAGGACATACTGCGTCCCAACGCTGCTGTAGCTACATAAGAAAGCTTGTGCCGCCTTCTAGCTTCTTCTGTGAGGCGAGTTGTAATGACACCAACGGCTCTAATTCCACCATCAGCCGCAGTGGCACGAATTAACTGATCAGCCATGAAAAATTTTACGCTTTTTAACAAATTTACTTCGATATTAACGAACATCACGGCTGGGCTGTTGCCATTTTTACTCGTTAAGCTGAGTATCAAGTAGAAACTTTTCTTGTTAGTAGCAATTGGAAATATGCTAGGAACCTTTCAACAGAGTGCTATCCGGATTGAAGTTGAAGCGCCAGCAAGCGTTATTCACGATAGTCTGGTGCGTCTTAGCCATCTGCGCCGATGGCTTTTACCTCAGCAATTTGCATCGGGATTACCAGAACAATTACATCAAGGCTTAACATTTAATAGCTCAATTGGATTAGTTGTCATCCAACATCAAGTAGAAGTAGCAGAGTTTAACTGCTTACGTCTGTTATTAAGCCAAGGAATTGACGGTTATCACGAGTGGTATTGGGGCGAAGGTTGGGTGCAGTCTCGCTTGGAAGGAATTTCTATATTGCCATTAAATTTGAGTCAAACCTTTAGTTTGTTGCGCCTACGGGAATTTTTAGTTTCTCAGCGAAGTGTTGGAAATTAAGAAATCCTCAGTTAGGTATGAGTAAGATTAAAAAAGAAAAAGCTGATCCGCAAAAAACTCATGACCTCAACCCTGCTTAAGCCTTCCCGATTGAATGCACCCACACTCCATCAGCTATCTAATGGGCTGACCATCATAGCAGAGCAACTCCCAGTGGAAGCTGTTAATCTTAGTCTCTGGGTAGGTGTTGGTTCTGCTGTGGAGTCAGCAGAGATCAACGGCATGGCTCACTTTTTGGAACACATGGTATTTAAGGGGACACCTCAACTACCTAGTGGAGAGTTTGAGCGTTTGGTTGAGGAGCGAGGGGCTGTCACTAATGCTGCTACCAGCCAGGATTATACACACTACTACATTACGACAGCACCCAAAGACTTTGCTGATTTAGCGCCTTTGCAATTCGATGTAGTAATGAATCCTACAATTCCCGATCAGGCTTTTGAACGCGAGCGATTGGTGGTTTTAGAGGAGATTCGCCGCTCAGAAGATAATCCTAGCCGTCGTATTTACCAAAGGTCAATTGATGTAGCATTCGGAAAATTACCCTATCGTCGCCCAGTATTAGGGCCAACAGAGGTAATTGAAAAGCTGACGGCTCAACAAATGCGGGATTTTCATAGCAAATGGTATCAGTCAAGTTCGATTACTGCTGTTGCAGTGGGGAATCTACCAGTTGAACAATTGATTGAAACTGTCACAGAAAGTTTTAATGCCAAAAAAGTTAGGAATGATTATTTAAAAAATTCTCAGCTAACTCAAAAGTCAGGATGGGAACACACACCCGCTTACGAAGCTCAAAAGTTGATTGCTGAACCTGAACAACCTTTTAAGGAAATTGTGCGTCGAGAGTATGTTGATGATAGCCTTCAGCAAGCTCGATTAGTGATGGTTTGGCGGGTTCCAGGGTTAAGTCAATTATCCCAGACTTACGGTTTGGATGTTTTGGCAGCAATTTTAAGTCATGGTCGGATGTCTCGGCTAGTGAGAGATTTACGGGAAGATCGGCGCTTGGTTTCCCAGATTGGAGCTAGTAATATTACACATCTGCTTCAAGGTTTGTTTTATATTGGGGCGCAGTTGCCAGCAGAGAATTTAGTTGAGGTTGAGGCTGCGATCGCTCAACACATTCGTACCATCCAAACAGAATTAATTACTGAAGCAGAAATTGCGCGTTTACAAACCCAAGTGGCAAATCGGTTTATCTTTAGCAATGAAACACCAAGTGCGCGTGCAGGTTTATATGGCTATTACCAATCAATGGTAGGTGATTTAGCTCCTGCTTTAAATTATCCTGCTCGGATTCAAGCCCTTGATGCTGTTGATTTACAAACAGCAGCGCAACGATATCTATCTCCAGATGCTTACGGTGTGATTGTTAGTAAACCTACTGCTAGTTAAATATCATGTCCGGTCAAAGATTATATTATTAAAACCGCAGGTAACAGGGGGATAAGCTTCTTAAGTTTCTGCACAAATGTAGCAATAAAAACTAATCAACCGGACGTGATAGAACCTAACAATGTGGACGCAAATTGCTAATCATATTTCTGAAGTAACAAATGAAAACTTTTCTATTAATAGCCAACGTTCTGTGAGCGGGGGCTGTATTAATCAAGGCTATGCTGTTAGTGATGGTCAACGCACGTATTTTGTCAAAATAAACCAAGCTTCTTTAGTTGATATGTTTGTCGCTGAGGCGCTGGGGCTGAAGCAAATGGTGGAAACCCAAACTATTCGGGTTCCTAAACCTGTTTGTTGGGGGACAGCATCTACTTCGGCATACATTGTATTAGAGTGGCTAGATTTAGGGCGGGGTAGTGGCAATCAAAACTGGGAAGAAATGGGGCGTAAACTAGCAGTCATGCACCAGTGGACACCCCCAAATTCCAATTTAGGTACTTTTGGTTGGGAAATAAATAATACGATTGGTTCTACAGTACAAATTAATACTTGGGCTGCAAATTGGGCGGAGTTTTTTGCAGAATACCGGATTGGTTATCAATTAAAACTGGCTAGGCGCAGAGGTGGAAATTTTCCCAAGGGAGATACTTTAGTTAAAGCTATTCCAAAATTACTAAAACATCAACCGCAACCATCTTTAGTACACGGGGATTTGTGGGGAGGAAATGTTGGTTTTACTGCTACAGGAGAACCTGTTATTTTTGATCCGGCGGCCTATGTTGGCGATCGCGAAGTAGATCTTGCCATGACTGAATTATTTGGCGGATTTTCACCTGCTTTTTATCGCGGCTATAACGCAGTTTTCCCTCTAGATTCAGGTTATGAACAAAGAAAAAATATTTACAATTTGTATCATATTTTAAACCATTTTAATTTGTTTGGCGGTGGTTATGCCTCACAAGCAAATGCTATGATTGAGAAAATTTTATCATAAATCAAAGTGTGTAATAACACTTTAAGATAACATATTAACAATTAAAGGGTGCTGGCTATTTTGGAGAAGGTTGGAATAACTACTATATCCTTTATTAAAAAAATACCTAAATGCTTCCCGAAAAATCTATCAGTAATCTTTACAATCACAACTCATCCACAGCACATTTAAAAAGAGGCTCTATTACTCGTAAAACACTAATACAAATTACGGTAGGTGTTGCTAGTGCAATTGTTGCTTCTACAGCCATTATTTATTTTCAAGTTTTCAACAGTATTAAATTACAAACTTTGGGGCAGCTAGAAAAATATGTTGTAGAAAGAGGTGAAAGAGAAAAAGCTATATTCATACTTGCTCAAGATAATCATGTGATTTTAAAACAGCAATTATTACAACGAATACAAGCTTTCAAAAATCAAGATCCTAAACCTCAATTTGATCAGTTATTCGTGAGGTCTAAAGATCAAGTAATCCGCAATCGTCCTGAAAAGTTTGATGGAAGACAGCAGGCTGGTGTTTATATTGATAAATCCTTAGATATTAATGCAGATATTCGTCGCCGTGTGCTGACGTTTTACAACTTAGCAAATTCCTACGGCTCTGCATGGCTTAACCGTTTTCAGAATACATATATTAGCACTCCTGAAAACATCATGGTAATATATTGGCCACAAATTCCTACTTGGGCGCAGGATGCGAGTGCTGATTTGTATATGCCTAACGAAGAATATTTATCGGTAGCTAGCAAACAGCAGAATCCAGCCAGAAAAACAGCCTGGACAGGTGTTTATTATGACAAAGTTGCCAAAGATTGGATGGTTTCGTGTGAAACACCTGTGGATTTAAATGGCAGACACATTGCTACCATCGGACATGATGTTTTACTGAATGAATTGCTGCAACGAACAGTTAATCAAAATATAGAGGGCGGTTATAACATTATATTTCGGGCAGATGGTCGCTTAATCGCTCACCCAAAGTTAATGGATGAAATCCAGAAAAAACAGGGTGTATTTAATATTTCTGAGTCAGGAGATGCCCATCTAAAAAATATTTTAAAATTAGTTAATGATAATTCATCTAATCAAGTAATTTTTGATAATCCCAAAGATCGTGAATATCTTGCTGTTACTAAGCTTGCAGGCCCAGATTGGTATTTTGTAACAGTTTTTCCTCAATCAATTTTGACAAAAAAAGCTGTTGAGATAGCACGTTCTAGTTTATTTGTTGGTTTGGCTGTCCTGTTAATTGTAATTGCCGTAGTTTTTCTAGTTCTACGTCGGCAAATTGCTGCTCCGTTAGAGAAACTAATGGACGCAACTAATCGGATTACTCAGGGAGATTATAATATTTTTGTTGAAGATCATCGGCAAGATGAACTAGGTAGTCTAGCTCATTCTTTAAACTTGATGGCAAAAGAGCTAGAAGTTAGAACGAGTGAATTAGAAAACGCATTAGCGCAGCAAGCTAGTTCTGTTAACCAAACTACTAGCACGATGGATGAGTTAAATGCTTCATCGCAAGCTTCAGCGTCTCAAGCTGAAGCTGCCGCTGCTGGAACTAGAGAAGTTTTAAGCTTGGTAGATGGTAATCAACAAACAGATAACTCGCAAGTATATCAAGAGTCTAGCTTAAGAGAAAAAGTTGGGCAGATAGGTGAAGAAATTAAACATTTAAGTGAACAAACTCAACAAATTGGGATGATATCTACGCTGGTTAGTGAGTTAGCTAATCAAACTAATATGTTGGCGCTCAACGCTGCTGTTGAGGCGGTAAGAGCGGGTGAGCATGGTAAAGGGTTTGGGGTTGTAGCATCAGAAATTCGTAAACTTGCTGACCAAAGCAAAAAGTCGGCAGAACGCATTAATGCTTTAGTTCAAGATATTCAAAGAGCTACTAATTCTACCGTTAAGGTGACAGAAGAAGGCAGAAATATTGTTGAAAGTGTTGTAGCTGCTGTCAATAATATTGCTACAAATTCTCAACAAATTTCCCTAAATGCTAAACAGCAAGCTATAGCAATTCAACAGGTAGTTGCTGGGATGAATGATCTTAACCAGGGAGCAAGAAAAATTGCTAATGATATGCGTACTTTTGGCACGCATAGCTAATAACTAAAATGTGAATTGTCCGTAACTGCATTTAATCTCGCCACAAAGCAATTCCACCTAATAAACCTGTAACATTGGGAACAATCTTGATATTGGGTGGTAGGTAGATGCTGACTTTTTTAGCTTCACCACCGCCAATGTAGAGGTAATCATAATTAAATAGATGTTGCAGAGCAGCGATCGCTTTTTCTAAGCGATTATTCCATTTTTTCTCCCCAACTCTTTCTAAAGCTGCACGACCTAATTGCTGTTCATAGGTTTCACTTTTACGAAACGGATGGTGTCCTAACTCTAAATTAGGCACTAATTTGCCGTTTAAAAATAGTGCTGAACCAAAACCAGTTCCCAAGGTAATTACCAGTTCTACTCCTATGCCTGAAATCGCGCCAAATCCCTGCATATCGGCATCATTGATGACTCGTACAGGCTTACCTAAACTATCGGACAAAGCTGCGCCTAACTCAAACCCTAACCAATCAAAATCTAAGTTTGCTGCTGTTTCAGTAATACCGTTACGCACAACCCCAGGAAAGCCGACAGATACGCGGTCAAATGCCCCTTGTGTGGCTGCTAAGGAAGCGATCGCATTAATTACCACATCTGGCTTAGGAGGTTGTGGTGTCTCTACGCGGGTACGTTCAGTTTGGGGCTTGCCAGCTTCGTCTAATACTATAACTTTGATCCCACTGCCGCCAATATCAACCGCTAAGGTAAGGATAGATTTATTTTCTGCCATCATTTGATTTTTCCCCTGTTAAAGCCTATTCCTGACATCACTGGAAATAGTGATCTATCTTTGCAAGCCAGACTAATGACGACTAATTTTTTCTGTAGAACGCTTAATTGTTAATGGCATCTGCAAAGGTTTAGCACCTTTAGCCAACATTTGAGTATTATCCAAAACTTGGATGCCATCAAGTAGCGCATTCCTAACCACAGATTCTTGCTCACGACTCAACATTAAACCAAAATAATCGGTAATCTGACGGCGCTGATCTCGCTCTAACTGATGGTCTTTAATCTGTTGCGTAAGTTGCCTAACTGCAATCAAACGTTTTAACGGGTCATTATCAGTCAAATCTGTTAACAAATTGTTGAGTTTAGCTTCATCCTGCCTTAATTGACGATTAATAATTTGCCAAACCAGCAGAATTATCGTGATCAAAGTTCCTAAGCCTTGAATAATTGCACCTGCGCCTATCCAGGGGCTATCTGATTCTACCCATATAGAAACAGCCATGTAGGTGCTGAGAGAGGCAATGCCACCACTACCCACAGCCAAAGTTAACTGCCGATTTGAGCCACCGAATAACCGACGCAGTTCAGACCAACGTACTTGCCAGTCCCACTCCTGCATCAGATAAACCAGCAACATAATGAAAACGCCTGCGCTAGTTGCTAGCAGAAGTTTCCAGTTCCAAAACAGCATTGCCACAAAGAGCGTTAAAGCCAGTAGCCAGCCACCTGGCCCTTTAAAACGGCGTAGCTGAAACTGTTTGAGAGTTTTTAGTTTTACTTGTGCCAGCGATAAGCGTTGCATCTGGTTAACGAGTTGCTGCCACGGAAACGACGCTTGTGCCACGTTGCTTTCCTGCTTATTTGAGATAAATTATACCTATGCAGGCTTCTATGGTAATAGAATACTGGCTTGACTTGGTAATCAACCTGTAGCCAGAAGTTTTGAGTAACCACCATCAGTCATGATGATAACTACAAAACAGGTATAGATATGATTCTGCCCCCTGGATTTGAACAGCAATCTATAGTTACCTCACTGGGTCGCATGGTTTACTACACACAAGGCTCAACACCTTGGGAAGTAGTAGATGATAGTAATGTCACCGACCTACCTAATTTGGTATTTCTACATGGTTTTGGTGGGGGGTCTTCGGCTTATGAATGGTCGAAAGTTTATCCAGCTTTTGCAAGTGAGTATCGAATTCTAGCACCGGACTTAATTGGCTGGGGGCGATCTGAGCATCCTGTTCGTAATTATAAAATTGATGATTATATCACCACAATCATTGAGTTTGTTGAGCAAACTTGCACTGTTCCAGTATCAGTAGTTGCTTCTTCTCTAACGGCAGCTTTTACTATTCGGGCTGCGATCGCACGTCCTGATTTATTCAAATCTCTGATTCTAACTACAGCATCAGGTTTGTCTGATTTTGGGGAAAATTATACTCGTAGTTTCTTTGCCCAAATCATTAGCACTCCCATTCTTGACCGCATACTTTACAATGCTGGTGTTGCTAACAGTACGGGCATCAGGAGTTTTTTAGAACAACGCCAATTTGCCCGTTCTAATCGTATTTACCCAGAAATAATAGAAGCTTATCTGGAATCTGCCCAACAACCTAATGCTGAATATGCCGCGTTAGCTTTTGTGCGGGGAGATTTATGTTTTGATTTATCCCTTTATATTACTCAGTTAAATACTCCCACCGCGATTATTTGGGGTCAACAGTCTCAATTTACTAGCCCAGAAATTGGTAAGCGACTAACTGCACTTAACCCACAAGCAATTAAAGTATTTCAATCTTTAGATGATGTGGGACTAACACCACAATTAGAATTACCAGGGGTAACTATTGGTTTAATTAGACGGTTTTTAAATTTCTTAGAATAGAAAAATAAAACATTGTAGAGACGTACAATTATACGTCTCTACATTTATTGAGTTTAGATGTCTAATTGTAACTAGCAAGTTTATTGCTTGACACGAACAGCAATTACACTAGCATTGAAATCGTAATTTAAGCCTTCTAACGCTAGTGGTGTACCGATTTTGATTTTACTGTTGCCTAATACTGGCCCGTTTTTAGTTATTTGTGCCTGTCCACCGAGGGTCATCAACATATCAGTACTATAAGCGTCCGGTCTAGGATCGGGAAGTGCTTTGGCAGTCCCATCTGGTTGAGGAACAATAACTGTTCTGGGTAGTGTTTTCACAGATTTGATATCAACCTGACCATAAGGTTGATTACGGATGATAATATTTGTCTTCTTTTCCTGGTTGAATTGCTCAATTAAACTCTTGGGATCTAGTACGCTTAAACCCCTAACAAGTACATCGACTTCAACAGGTTTGGTAGCACCAGTTTGAGCTACAGAACCAGCCGTTCCAGGTACAAAGAAAATTCCTACCACAACTAATAAAATCACTAAGGCAGCAGCAAAATCTAAAATGCTTACCTTACCAAAAAGCCGTCCTTGAGAATCCAAAATTGCCATGAAAAGTTGTCCTAGCTACCGCTAATAGCTTTTAACAGCACTTTCTAGCCTACCAATTTAATAGAGAGAAAATGCTTGTTATTAAAGCCATTTGTTAAATTACCATGCTATTGCTTAATTGCATAAATTAAGTTCAACTATTCAGCCGTCAGCGATCAGATATCAGATCTAAGGTTAAAAATATTCCTCTAGAGATAGAAGAAAATCGACGTAAATAAGACTGAAATGGCAACATATTAACTGAGATTCCGTCTCTAATTCACAGCTATAGTTAAAATTTCTTTCATATTAGTCTCTGAGTTGCTATGAAGTTTTCCTCTTTGTCCTCTTTAAAGCGTGCTTCCCGCCGTCCTTGGTATTATCCATTGCTGTCTGCGACGGTAGCGACAAGTCTCATTGTAGGTACCCCCCAAGTGGGTCAGGCAATTAGCTGGTTTGATATCTTACTTCAAGGTGCGCGGGTAGTTCAGTTGTCCAATATGTCTACTAGGCAAGAAATTCAGCTTGGACAACAAATTAATCAGCAGATTGTCAATAATGATGTCAGACTTTATGGTAATCGGCAACTCAATCAGTATATTAATCAACTTGGTCAACGCCTAGCTAAAAATAGCGATCGCCCTGATATACCTTATACGTTTCAGGTTGTAGACGACCCAGCGATTAATGCTTTCGCAACAATGGGCGGTTTTGTTTATGTCAATACTGGGACTATCGCCGCCGCCGCTAATGAAGCTGAGTTAGCTAGTGTTATTGCTCACGAAATTGCTCACATTGCTGGTCGTCATGCGGTTAAGCAAATGCGTCAAGCAGCGATCGCTCAAGGCATTAGTACAGCCGCAGGGGTTAATAATAGCCAAGCAGTTCAACTTGGTGTACAACTAGCCCTCAGCCGTCCTCGCAGTCGCCAAGATGAGTATGATGCCGATCAAAGAGGGTTACTAACCTTAAGACGTGCAGGCTATGCTGAAGCACCAATTGTAAGTTTCATGCAAAAGCTAATGGCTGGTAGTCAAGGTGGGGTTCCTACTTTCTTGAGTACTCACCCAGGTACTGGCGAGCGCATTAATAATCTCAGAAGGTTGATTAATCCCGCTCGTGCTAATGTTGGCGCTGGTTTAAACAGTACTACTTATAACAGCCAAGTTAAAGCTTTGCTACGCTATCAGTAACTAGCGGCGCTTGCTGATTTTGGAAGGATCGACTCTGGTTACTGATTCTTTGAGCGATCGCTTTCTCACACGCAGCTTTGAAACATTGACTTGATAAACCAACTCATTAGTAATATCCAACGCAGTTAGCCAACCACTTTTCTGATGATAAGCACCTGTGTCTATATCTAACCAACCATTTCCCATCGCTAGTTGACCAGGGGAAACTCCTGGTAAGGTAAATGTGATGGTGTGACCAGTGATGATCAGCTTATTCATAAAGTAAGGTTGGCGTATACTGTGGAATTCTTCACGAATCCAACAAAATTCTTCCGAACCTTGCTTTTCAATGGGTCGTTTAGGATCAACACCTGCATGGACTAACCAAATATCACCTAAATCTAGGTGTGTAGGTAGTCCGCGTATCCATTCAATATGCTCTGGATCAACGCCACTATCGCCATAACTATTAACAGTTGCGTGTCCGCCGCTATAGAGCCATCCTTGTAGGGCTTCACCATTGATTTCTCCATCTGGAAAAACGTCTAGTAGCATTTGCTCGTGGTTGCCAAGTAAACACTGATAGGGGCTTTTTTTAACAAATTCCACCACATGAGCGCTGTGGGGGCCGCGATCAATTAAATCGCCTACAAAATAAACTTGATCGTCTGAGTTGGGCGCAACCGCCTCCAACAGTGTCATCAACCCATCGTAGTGTCCATGCACATCACCGATCACAATCCGACGGGGAGTTTTGCTTTTATTAAATATCCGATTGATCACAATATTGTCTACAACGAAACTACAGATGGTTTGTACAACTTCAAGCTGCCACAGTCATAAGTAAAAATTACCTACTTATTGGCTGAATTGATTTACTTGCGTACAAATTGATTATTACTGATTAATACTTAATCTTTCATCGTTCTCAAGGCGGTTCATTGGGAAGATACTTTGTATTATCTATGACGTTACTAATGCTAGACTGGGCAAGTAAAAAAATACTTCCCAAATCTGGCTAGATATTTTAAATGTCAGATTTTGGTTAATTTAAGTTCCACATTACCAGTGCTATTAACACCACCAGTAATCAATGCCCTCAAAGAACCTACAAGTTCTGCTTGGGTTGAGCAAGCGATTAATAATATAGATATTATTTTGTTAGACCATTCTCACTGTGAACGCAAGGCGGCGGGAGTGGCAATAAATTTGATGTTTCGTTACCCCTCCAATACTAAGTTAGTACGGATGCTAACTGCGATCGCCCGTGAAGAGTTGGAGCATTTTGATCAAGTAAACGACTGGTTAGAACGTCGCGGTATTCCACTTGCTCCACTTGCAGCACCTCCTTATGGTGGAGGTTTAAATGCTCAAATTCGCCGTGATGAACCTAATCGGCTTTTAGATGCTTTATTAGTTTCTGGGTTAATTGAAGCTCGTAGTCATGAGCGTTTAGGATTGTTAGCAACTCATTTACCTGATGCTGAGTTGGCTGAATTTTATCGCAGTTTGATGGCATCTGAGGCGCGTCACTTTGGGATTTATTGGGTTTTGGCTGATACTTACTTTGAGCGTGATGTTGTTGTGCAACGACTGGAAGAATTAGCTGTTGCAGAAAGTAAGTTACTAGAAAATCTTCATCCTGAACCGAGAATTCATAGCTAGTGAAAGTTAACTACCGAGATTTTGTAATTCGTGATTGGGAACAGCGCGATCGCATTGCTGCGGCTGAAGTTATTCATTCTGTCTTAACTCAATACAAGTTAGGCTGGGAGCCTACAGGCGCAGATCGTGATGTATTGGAAGTAGAAAAATGTTATTTAGCTACAGGTGGAGAGTTTTGGGTAGTTGAACAACAAGGACAAATAGTCGGTACAAGCGCTTATTATCCTGTGCAGCGTGGAAATAATGCTGTAGAAATTCGCAAAATGTATCTTTTGTCAAGTATTAGAGGGCAAGGTTTAGGGAAGTTTCTGTTACAGAAGTTAGAGGATGTGATCGCTCTTAGAGGGTTTAAGCAAATTTGGATTGAAACGGCTAGTGTGTTAGTTGAAGCGGTGAAACTGTATGAAAGTAGCGGTTATATAGCAGCAGAGGGTGTAGAGACGGAGAGATGCGATCGCGTTTATGTAAAATTTCTTGCTTAGTCCTCACAAATATTGACATTTGTATTATCAAAAAATTAAAATTTTGTTAATTGTGTCAAATCTTTTATATCTCCCAACTGCTTTAAATCAGCAGGTAAATTATTAATTCCTAAACTTCGTACCTGACCTGTGTTGCCATCAACAATCAAGTTTAAATTATTGCCTGATGGAGATTTAGCTCCCATTGGTCTAGGAACGCTATTAAGTGTAAAATTTCCTTTCATCATTACTAAATAAACTTTCTCAGTTAATGGATTATTTAGTTTACTAGGTAAGCGATCAAGTTTTTGACGAGTTGTCTCTATATATTTAATTGAATCTGGAATAGCATTGTTGCTTTGTTGCGCCACTTGCAACGCGATATCTAATAAATTTCTATTACCCCAATGAGGGATTGATGCCTGCCCAAGGGGTATTTGTGTTACTCCAGCTTCTAAATCTTTTAATAGTTCGTATATTTCATCAAATTGATTAATCTGATTAGAAGATAGCTGAGTACTGTTATGAAGTTGTTTTAAACTGAGGACACGCAGACGGCGATCGCTGTTAGAATTTCTAGTAAAACGCAACATCTCTCCTTCTTTTCCAAGGCTAACAGTAACAGTATGGTTAGCACAGGGTTGATTAATTTTAATAAATTTGATTGGATTAGCCGTAAAGTAACTAGAAGTTTTGCTGTCTTCCCCTAAAGCATACTTATATGGATCGCTTTTTAGTGTCCAAAAACTTTCATTATTCGCTAACTTGATAATAGCTTGCACGGTGGATGGAGAGATTTTATCTACTATTGGCTGAAAACCAGGGCTGCTATGGTTCCATAAGGTAGGATTAATGGTAATTTTTCCCTTAGCATCAATTGTTGTTGAGGCATACATAGTTCTGTCGGCTGCACCAAATTGAATCACTGATCCACTAATTTCACCATCTTGGGTGCAGGTGGGAACAGTTGTTTTTAGTGGCTGAGTTTGTGCGACTACCGTAGAAATAATGAAACAACTAGATAAGGCGATAGTAGGAATTGAAAAGCGCATATATAGCAGTTAGCAGTTAGCTTTTAGCAATTAGCTTTTTAAAGAGCTTGCACTGTATAGATTTTAACTCTAAAACTTGCCAAGAGCGCCTTGGCGGTTGCTATACTAGATAAAAATAATTTTAGAAATTGATTAATTATATTGTGTAGGGCGGGTTTAATTGAGATTTTTGTAGGATACCTAGATCTAGGTCAACCCGCCCCTACAATCAGATAAATCCGATCGCCAGAAATACGGGAGAGGCTGAATTTATCTAGTCAAGGCTTTTAAAAACCTTTGCATATTAGTAAATAACCCTGTTTTTTTAGGTTTTGGTTGCTCGGCTGTTTCTGGGTTATTGCTAGTAGTTGGGGTAGTGGCTTTGAGAATAATTTGATCGAGTGTTTCTCCAACAGGTTTTTGAGTTTCTTCAGCGATTAAATTATAGTCATCGTTGGTTTCAAGCCAAACTTGCCAGGGAGAGGGATGAGAACGAAATAAGGCTGCGCCTTCTAGTGGTCTGATGTAATAACTGGAGTAAAGAGTATTGATGAAGCGATCGCGCAATTGACGTGCAGCGTAACCAATACCAACAACAGCAGCATTTTCTAAGCGAGGAACAAGTAAAATTACTGGGCGATCGCCTGCGGCATTACATAATTGTTCTACTTGGGCAATTTCTACCTCAGAAGCTTCAACCAATAGGAAGATTTGGTCTTCTTCCTCAATTTTATTTTGTACTGAACTTCTGCTGCTGCCTAAGTCTGATATTTTAAAGGGTACTTCTCCCCAGTCACGACGCGCTAACGCCGCCGCACCAGCATCAGGAAAGAATACTTTCAGTTGCGAACCGTATTCTTCAAATTCTGGGAGAAATTGCCATGCTACAGGCATGGTTTTTAGTTCTGGAAACACCAACTCAACCATGAGGCGGGTGTGACCATCTGCGATCGCGGTTTTGGTAGCAACGCGGGCCTGTGCGATCGCTTCTTCTAAAGTTTTAGGTAATTCTGCCATAATTTCAGTCATCAGTTATCAATTATCAATTATCAGTAATAAAGGCATTCAAGAATCATTAGACGCTAACGGCTGACGGCTGACGGCTGACGGCTGACTTTTGTTGTCAAACCCTGCTACCTCTGCCAAGGTATACAATGGTCTGCCTTTTACTTCTTCATAAATGCGCCCGATATACTCACCTAAAATGCCAATACTGACTAACTGCACTGCTCCGATAAAAAATACAGCCACAATTAGTGCTGCATATCCAGTTAAAGTTGAAGTTCCAGCAAAAAAACGCCAATATATGACTAATAAAGCCATAATTATTGCTATGACTGCCGATAGCAAACCTACATAAGTTGAAAGCCTTAATGGTACTTTGGAGAAAGATACAATACCATTAACTGCTAAAGCCAAAGATTTACGAAAACTATATTTAACATCGCCAGCAAAACGAGGATCTCGCTCAAACCCAATGGCAGTTTGTTGAAAACCAACCCATGCTCGTAGTCCTCTAATATAGCGGTTGCGCTCTGGCATGGAATTTAACACATCAACTACTTGGCGATCCATTAAACAAAAATCCCCAGTATCGGTGGGAATTTCAACATCTGCTAAATTTTTGAGAATGCGATAAAAAGTATAAGCAGTCAAGCGTTTAAACCAACTTTCTTTATGGCGTTGAGTTCTTTGAGCGTAAACTACTTGATAACCTTGTCGCCATTTTTCCACCATATCTGGGATTAACTCTGGTGGATCTTGTAAGTCTGCATCTAATACAATTACTATTTGACCACGAGCAAAGTTTAAACCAGCCGTGACCGCAATTTGATGACCAAAGTTACGAGCAAAACTTAAATAACAAACTCGCTGATCTTGTTGATGTATTTTCTTGATTAAGTGCAAAGATTGGTCGCGACTACCATCATTAATTAAAACTAATTCAACTGTACCGTCGAGGCGATCCATCACAGCACTGACTCGACGATATAGTTCTAAAATTGTTTCTTCTTCGTTATATATAGGGATAACCAATGAATACTTAGTAAGCATTATATTCATCGCAAAGCTAAGGCTGGCAGTAATCTTGCCAAGATTTGCTGAATAACCATTGTTGCCCAATCTATATCTGCTTCAGTAGTATCACGCCCTAATGTGAGACGAATTGCTCCCAAAGCTTCGCGATCGCTATAGCCCATTTCTAATAAAACTTTACTAGGGCTAAGTTTACCACTGTTACAAGCAGCACCAGCACTAATAGCAATGCCAGCAAGGTTTAGTTGTCGGACTAAGGTTTTGCCCGTCAGTTGTTCACCAGCATCAATAATACAGAAACTAACATGGTGAGGCAATCTCTGGGTTGGATGTCCGGTAGGCTTTAAATTAGGGTTGTTAGCTAGTTGATCAAATAAGCGATCGCGCAATTTAATTAAACGGTGCATCTCTAATTCCATTTCTTGGGCAGCTAATTGGGCAGCTACTCCAAATCCGGCGATCGCAGGGACAGCCTGAGTGCCAGATCTCGCTTGCATTTCTTGTCCACCGCCAGCTAACAACGGTACTAACTCCACCCCAGATCGCACATACAGCGCCCCAGCACCCTGAGAACCATAAAATTTGTGGCTAGAAAGAGAAAGCATATCTATAGGTAACCGTTGGACATCTATCGGCATCCGTCCTGCTACCTGCACAGCATCAGTGTGAAACAACACCCCGCGATCGCGTGCAATTTTACCTAAACCTGCAATTGGTTGTACTGTTCCAACTTCACTTTGACCGTAGATAATTGAAACCAAAGCTGTATTTGGCTGCAAAGCATTCTTTAAATCACTTTCGCTTACCCTTCCCCAAACATCCACAGGTAAACGAGTTACTTCCCAACCTGATTCTTCCAACAACCGCACTGATTCTGATACGGCTGAATGTTCAACAGTAGAAATAATTAGATGTTGGGGTACGATGTACTTTCTGGCAATTCCCATAATTGCCAGGTTGTCTGCTTCTGTACCACCAGAAGTAAAAATAATTGATTCTGGATCAGGAGCGTTGAGCAACCCAGCTACCTGTAGCCTTGCCCGTTCCACTAATGTTGAGGCTCGTTGCCCCCACTCATGTAAACTCGATGGGTTGCCCCACTGTTGAGTTAGGGCTTGTTGCATTGCTGCAACTACCTCTGGTCTAGGTGGAGTGGTGGCGCTATAATCTAGGTAAACTTGCATAGTTATACTATACCAAGCTGCATTGATCCGTAGTGGATCTAGCCTGTATTATTCCTCAATTGTTAATTGTTAACTGCCTGGTTTACAAATGTTGTAGTCCTCGTGGGACAATACTTCTTTGGGTACTAGGAAATTACCGTAGTCACGACACAGCATTCGATAGTTGCGTGTTACAGGAATGCTAACAACTAAGCGGTTATGGCGCAGCCGTTTCCCGCCAAATTCTCGATAGCTTTTTTGATCTTGTAATGCACTAATAATCGAACGTGCTTTTAATACTACATGAGTGGGTAGATCAGTTAAATCAATCGGATCTTGGGCAAAAGTTTGCTCCCACTGCTTTTTTTGCTGTTGTTTGTGTTGCAATACTAAGCTTTGTTGAAGACAGCGATGGCAGGTCTGACCATACCCTTTATGACCACAGGGAAAGATCTTTTTTCTTCTTGACATAAAACCTATATTTATGCTCAGACCTGCACGCAGACAATACTCTTACTCTCTGCGCGATCGCACCGTGAGTGAGAATATTGATTAGACGGTAGCTCTATTTGCTTGCAGTTTGATCGTATTTATATTAAACCTGATTTTTGATAATCATTATACTTTCGGCAAAAATCAGAGTTTTATTTTTGAAATGCAAAGGTATGCGAAGTAAAAATGACTTTCGCAAAAACTGAGCATTTTATTGATAAAAATGAACTTGCCTTGGTGCTGATATAGCAATTAAGCTGTTAAACAGAAAAATACTTACTTTTGCTGCGAAATACTTAGTTTATTTACCTGCTCTCAACAAGGTGTTTCTATTTAATTCCGTCAAAATCCGTTGCTGTTGTGCTTTATTGCTAGCGTTGAGTGTCAATGCCTGTAAAGCAGTGCAGTCCCAAAACTACCGCCTCAAGCCATTACCTCAAGATGCTTTAGTTCAAGTTTACTTTAACCATTCAGAAGCATCAGGCTATACAGAGGCTTACCGCCAGCAGAAACGTACAGGGGATGATTTAGAACAAATAATCGTCGATGCGATCGCGAATGCAAAATCTACTGTAGATGTGGCGGTTCAAGAGTTAAGATTACCTAAAATTGCTCAAGCACTGGTAGATAAACAAAAAGCTGGGGTCAAGGTAAGGATAATTTTAGAAAATACTTATAGCCGTCCTTGGAGTTCATTTAGTACAAATGAATTAGCACAACTTCCACAGCGAGAACAACAACGTTACCAAGAATTTAAAAAACTTGTAGACCGTAATCATGATAATCAGGTAACATCTGATGAAATTAATCAAGGCGATGCTTTGGTGATGCTACAAAATGCTGGTATCCCCATAATTGATGATACGGCTGACGGTTCTAAAGGTAGCAACTTAATGCACCACAAGTTTATAGTTGTAGATGGGCAAAGTTTGATTATCACTTCAGCTAATTTTACAACTAGTGACATTCACGGCGATTTTAACAATCCTAATAGTCAAGGTAATGCTAACAATTTAGTTAAAATTGATAGTTCTCAATTAGCATCGTTATTTACCCAAGAGTTTAACTTGATGTGGGGCGATGGGGCAGGAGGTCAGCCAGACAGTAAGTTTGGAGTTAACAAGCTATTTCGCCCAGCCCAGCAGGTTAAAGTCGGAACTACTACCGTTACTGTGGGATTTTCCCCTACTGCTAAAACTATACCTTGGAACCAAACAACCAATGGTTTAATTGGTGAAACTGTGGGTCAATCTCTGCACACAGTAGATATGGCATTGTTTGTTTTTTCAGATCAGTTAATTGCCAATATCTTAGAAATTGATCAAAAGCGTGGTGTCAAAATCCGCGCATTAATTGATCCACAATTCGCCTATCGTAGTTATAGCGAAGGGCTAGACATGATGGGCGTGGCTCTAAGTGATAAGTGCCAATATGAAGAAGGTAATTATCCTTGGCAATCTCCTATAAATACAGTTGGTATACCTCAATTACCCCAAGGCGATCTACTGCATCATAAATTTGCAGTTGTAGACCAGCAAATTGTGATTACTGGGTCACATAATTGGTCTGAAGCTGCCAACACTGGTAATGATGAAACTTTGTTAGTAATTAATAGTGGTACTGTTGCGGCTCATTTTGAGCGCGAGTTTGAGCGACTTTATAGCACTGCTGTTAAAGGTGTGCCAGTATCAGTACAGCAAAAAATTAAAGCGCAGCAACAACAATGTCCACAATTAGCGATCGCATCTACTTTAAAATCTACAACTCAGGAGACCGAGAAAGCAGCGAAATCTTACCCCCAACCCCAAGAAAGTTTTGACACCAGGGTAGAGTCTAGTACTCCTACAGTTACAAGTAAGCCAACAAGTGTTCAAAAAGTTAACTTAAATACTGCTAGTTTGGAAGAATTAGAAGCGTTGCCTGGAGTGGGAAAGAAACTGGCTGAAAGAATTATTGAGGCGCGTCAACAAAAACCTTTTACTTGCTTGCAAGATTTAGACCAAGTACCAGGAGTTGGTTCAAGTTTAATGCAAAAATTGAGCGATCGCGTTACTTGGTAAGCTCTATCTCGATCAAGACTTACGCACCGAAAATGCGCTTGAGGGCAGGAATACGAGCCAAAACGAAATAATCTAACAGCAGTACTATAACAAGCGAAAGCCCTACAAGCGGGAAGGCAAGCCCTAAAATAGCAACAATGGCTAGTGGCACTTTCCATTGCTGAACATAAGTAGGCATTGCAGGCGCACCGATCCAACCTGTTCCTTTAGGACGACGCTGCCACCACATCACCGCACCACTGACTGAAAGCACAATCACAATTAACGCGGCAAACAACATCAGTAGTTGATTGCTCAATCCAAAATATTTACCCATGTGGATAGCAGTTCCCATTTCTACGGCTTTGGGTACTAACCCGTAATCCTTCCACCGCACATCTGCTAACACTTTGCCACTGTATTGATCAATGTGCAGAGTGACTTCTTGCGCTGGATTATTGGGAAATGCCGAAACCGTATACACACCCGTTTTGGATTCTGGAAAACTAACACTAAATCCAGGGGGTGCGCCTTTAGCTTGAGCTAAAGTTACAACAGAATCTAGATTTACGGACGTATCAGCAGGAGTTCCCCCGATAATTTCGTTGTGTCCTGAATGATGCTGATTTCCAGGCGTACCAGATTTAGGAATCGGTAATTGCTCTACTGCCCAAGGCACAATTAGATTGCCCTGTTGATTGAGTGAGCCTGTGAGTGTTGTCGATTGAGGCACGTTATCCCACATTTGTGCAGGATAGTGACTTGACAAACGAGCGAATGTATCTCCCCAAAAACCTGTCCAGGGTAGTCCACTGATAATGAGAAAGCCAATTAGCAATACGCCATAAAATCCTGAAACCGCGTGTAAGTCCCGCCAAAATACCCGTTTATTCTGGCTCCACACACGCGGAATTAATGTTCCTAAAAAAGTTACTTTGTGGCGAGGCAACCATAGATATAATCCGGTAATCAGCAGAACCAGTCCCCAACAGGAAGCAAGCTCTACTAAATAATCTCCCAATTTTCCAATCATCAGTTCGCCGTGAATCTTGCGTGCGATCGCTTGGAGATTATTATTTTCATCGCGATCGCCTAAAATCTTAGCCGTATAGGGATTTACGAAAACAGCTAGTGTTCGTTCATCTTTAGTCGCGATCGTCACTTCAGCACTACGATTAGACGCAAAGCTAGGCGTAAATTTTGTTACTTTGGCATCAGGATAAGTTCGTTGAACAACTGCCACCTGTTGAGTATAGGGCATCGCCACATCCGCAGGCTGCACGAACATCTTCTGGTGATACATCGCAGCGTCTAGTTGCGGTTTGAACAGGTAAATAATGCCTGTGATTGACAAAATCAGCATGAAAGGAATGACAAACAAGCCTGCATAGAAGTGCCATCGCCAGACGGTGCGATAAAAACGATTGCTAGGAGGTTCAACAACCTGTGATGGGTTCAAAACAGTGTCAAATTTACTCATTGCCCTTTGCCAAAAATAGAGGCAGAATCACTATGATTTACAAGTATCCCACGAGCATCATACTCATAGATAGTTTAATTTTCTAGCACTTGTTTTACTACCTCATGCGATCGCATCTCTCACTTAGCGAGTAAACATTTAACTTGCAATTAAAAAAGCGGGTTAGTAACTAACCCGCTTGCTATGTCTAAAGAAATTTTGAACCAAAACGCCTCCTTTGTCTTTGCTTAGAGAGCTAGTAAACTTGAGAACGTCCCATCCCTTGGGCATATTTTGCCGCTCCTTGCAGATAGATTTAGTATTAAGCTGTTTCCATCCAATCGTAAATTCGGTCTAATTGCTCCAGCGTTACTAAACCATACCGCCAAAGAATCATTGGCAAAGGGCCAGGATCTTGTTCGACATATTTGAAAGCGATCGCCATTGAAGATGAAGATATATGCAAATCTTCCTGTAAAAATCGCACCAATTTAGAATAGCTTGCAGATTGCATCATGTTTGTCACCACCTTTAATTAACTTAATTTTGTAATTAAACCCCTGTGCTACTGAGTCCTCAGTAGCCAGTTTGTTTTTTGTCCACCGTTAACAGAACCTTAATCTAATTTTCGCTCTTCAATCTCCCTGGCAGATGTGTTTGAAATCACTCGCTTTTAGAGATCTTTATAACTATGCTTTTTGAGCAGTTATTGCTGCGAATCACTGTTTTGTGTGAAAAAATCCAGTTTGCGCTCTCTTAGATACTTATTACAGGCAATTCAGCCGTCAATCATATCATTTACCCGCGCTTGGTTTATCTATCTTACTTAAACTTGGGCATTTATATTAAGTTAAAGATTTATTTAATTTTTACAGCCGTAAATTAAACCATTTCTCAAACCAAAAGTTAACGGTTTGCGATCAAATGAGAACTTAACACTCCTTAACAGTATGGAAAATTTACCCAAAAGCGGTATTGATCAACAGTATTTGCCTAGACCAAGAATCCGATTAAAATTAACAATAAATTAACTTTTTCTGTAGTAACTCTGTCTTACGAAAGACTACTGGGTTTTTTGGGAAAAAATTAATAATACAACAAATTATTGCTGACCTGAATTAGATTGATCTGTCTTAGTAGATAGTTCTTGAATAGTAACGCGATCGCCTACCTTCAACCCTAATTCAGCCGCCAGTCCTCCGCGCAGTTCAATTACTTGGTCGATAGTTTTACTTGAAGGAAAGCCATCACAAGGATCGCTCTTGCAAGGAGGTGCATTACCAATGAGTGTTTGCACTACTCCATTTCGCAAAAATACCATGTCCAAAGGGATGAGTGTATTCTTCATCCAGAAAGCTACAGGTTGTGGCGGATTAAAATTAAATAGCATACCTTGGTCATCTGGTAAAGATGTCCGATACATCAAACCAATTGCCTGTTGCTGCGGCGTTTTAGCAACTTCTAAGTTAATTTTTTTACCTGCAATCAATGCTGTAGCTGAAAATGGTAATTTTTGACCTTGGGTTGGGATTGATGACACAGGGGGAGGTGAGGATAGCTGTTCAGTAGTTGTTTGATTTGGTTGAGATGAACTTGGTGCAGAACATCCCAACAGCATAACCCCCAATATTGTTATTAAAAAATTTATCTGACGATTCACTCTCGCTTCCTTTATATCTAGTGGGTATTGATTCTAACCTATCATTGTCGATTCATAGACTAACACCCTAATGATTAGTTCCTAGTTAAGTAGATAGGCATAAATAAACCTGTATTTGTTTTCCCAGTCACCAATCACCAGTCACCAGTTCTAGACATCACGAGTAATCTTTAATTTTAAGCAGCTACTTACTAAGTTTCCCGCAAAACATAGCCAACACCGCGCACTGTTTGAATTAAACGCTTTTCACCTTCTTCTTCAATCTTCAGACGCAGGTAGCGGATATATACTTCTATCACATTTGACTCGCCCATAAAGTCATATCCCCAAACATTTTCTAAGATTTGTTCGCGGGTTAAAACTTCACGCGGATGAGACATTAAGAATTTTAACAATTCATACTCTTTCATAGTGAGGTCAATCATGCGATTATTACGCATTGCTCGACGGGTACTAAGATCTAAAACGAGTTCCCCGAAGCGTAACTGTTCACTACTTCCTACTTCTGGTTTGAGGTAGAGGCGGATTAGTTGTAAAAAAGCTTCTGTTCGATAAGGTTTCAGGAAATAATCATCAGCACCAGCATTTAAACAAGCTACCCGATCTTCAACTGAATCACGAGCCATTAATAACAGCATTGGAACTCTGCTGCCTGTATTTCTGATTTGAGTACATAATTTTAAGCCAGATTCACCTGACAATGCTCGATCTACAACTATCATTGCAGGCTGGAGTTCACACGCTTGATGCAAACCGATGACCGCATCAGAGGCGACAACTGTTGTAAAACCTGCTTCTGTTAAGTCTAGACTGACTCGTTGAGCTAAAGCTTCATCATTTTCTACCAGCAAGACACAGGGATTGTGGTCAAGAACAATCATAGATCTACCCCACTATTGAGTAAGCGATCGCTTTTTTGGTTGCTCAAGTACTTTTATCAGTTATACCTGGTGCAGCTACTCAAGCGTATACCTAAGTATTATTGCTTAAAGATTTTAGGAAGGAGTGCGATCGCCAACATTAATCAGTTATCTAGTTGGTTTCTGATCCACTAACAAAAAAATGATATAAACCTATTAAACACCTCCAATCTGGAAAATTTCTTCAATTCCAGTCTGTATCTGTTTAAACTGCTGCCGTTGCTGATCAATCCAAACTTTTTCGACTTCACGCTGTTCAGGTGTTTCTTGTTGATATCTCTCTTGTCGCTTTAAGAATTCATTATCAAAGGAAATAACTGCTTCAAGCGTTTGAATCATTACTTCAATAGTCTCATCAAATGTTAAATTAATAAAATTTTCTATATCTGTAAATACATCATTTTTAAACTTAATAACTTCTGTGTTTATCTGTGTGCATCTGTGGTTAATTATCTAAAAATTCACTGATGCAAGAAGTCTAATAAAAACCAACTGAATATCAAATAAGCCCCTCCCCGAAATTCGCAGAGCTGTTTCATTTTCTAAAATTATATCTCAAGATTTGACCATATTTTTTTTTGATTACCGCCATAAAATCGAGTATTAATGTTTAATAGTAATTTTTACTGGTGGTTGATTAATAACTTATATACTTAAGTACCATTAAGTAAGTTTATACCTTATACAGTCAGGCTTTAACCCCCTATTAAATGTTTTTTTATCAAAAAAATATGGGTACTTTTTTCAAATCTTAAGCCAAAGCTTGTTCACAAGCGAGCAACTTGTCCCATTGATTACTTAACCACCTTTTTCCCTCTGTTATCGATCTGAACCCTAAACTGCGGAAAAGATTCAAGACAATTGTTTTCAAAATGGAAAAATTAGTAACTGCTTAAACTAATAAACATCTTTTTTTGTGAAATAATTAGCGACCGCTATGATTTTATCAGGTAGCGCTCGCTATTTCTTTAGGTATTTTGCTCCGAAAATGAAACAGCCCTGCCTGTCAGGGGGGCAGGGGGAGGGGTTTCTAAGGCAACTCTACAGAAGTAGGCTTCGCAATATGAGGCAAACCCCAACCTAACTTTTCTCGTAAAATTTTGAAAAACTCCGGTGATTGTAACCGAATAAACCGAGCATTATAGTGCGATCGCTCTAAATGTACCTGATCATCCGGCAACACATAACACCCTGCATTTCCATCAACTACCATCACCAAACGATTACTATTAGCTGGAAAAATAGTGACAGGTTCAGTATCCGCAAACACCAAAGCGCGAGAAGCCAGAGAATGCGGACAAATAGGCACTAACTGTAAAGCAGCCACATCAGGTGTTACAACTGGGCCACCAGCACTCAAAGAATAAGCCGTTGAGCCTGTCGGTGTTGACACAATTATCCCATCAGCCGCAATATCTACCATTGCATGGCGACCAACCACGACCTCAAAATGGCACATACTCGTCAACGGTTCCCGATGAATCACCATTTCATTAAGACATAATGCTTCCCACAGCATATAGTCATCACGAACTAGCTTCACCGAAAGCATTGCCCGTTCTTCTACTTCATACTCTCCAGCAAGTACGCTTTCTATCGCTTTTGGCAATTCATTTATATAAACTTCTGTCAGAAAACCCATGTGACCAGTATTCACCGTCAACAGAGGAATTCCACAAGGCGCTACCTGACGGAAAGCCGCCAACACCGTCCCATCTCCTCCTAACACGATCGCGAAACTCATGTCCGCATCAAAACCTGGAGGAGCCAAAGATTCAATTGGTGTATGGCAAACTGGGCGGTCAGGATGAGAATAACCTAAAATTCCTCCCTCTCCGGTAGCCATACAAACATCCCAACCACAGGATGTCAGCTTGTCCCGCAACTCCGTAGCGATTCGACAAGCTATTGGTTTAACGTCATTATAGATAATGCCTGCTTTCGGCACGCTTCTAGTCCGCTTGAAGATTTAAAGGTCAAAAATGCGCTGTTGGCTGTGAAGTTGATAATTTCACATTTTACCTGTGCTTGGTAGCCACAACCTACACACCGACAAAAATTTAGCCAGTGCAGCAACTCTGCTGCTCTGCAATTGCCGTGAAGCTAATAGCTACTGTATCTGCCAAACTATAAAAGAAAGACAGAGTTTTGCAGCAAACTTCACCCAATTTCGCCAGAATACCACGCTTTGAGTTGCTAAATACTTATCTCTAGCTGTAAAGATTTAAAAAGTAAGTTTTCTTTTTGACTTTTTCTTTTTAGCTTTTTCTGAATCCAATTCCTTCAGCTTCTTCAAAATTCTACCAAAGTACTCTTGCAAGTAAGCCTCTAAAGTAGTGGTTTCTTTAGGATCTATCCCAAATACTCGATAGACATCATCCATCGGCGCATCCAATGGTTTACCAGTAGCTAAAACTTCCGCAAAAGATAACCTATCAGCTATATTCCATCCCCACTCAAAAAACCGCGTTATTCCGCGTACAGTACGCAATACACCTAATGGTAGGCGTGTCACCTTAGCTTCTCGCCCAGACTGACGCTCACATAAGCGGATAATTTCATAAGCACCCCATGCACGACTACCTACAACTGGAAATGTCTGCTTTTCCGTTTCTGGAACTGATAAAGCGCGTACAGCAAATTTAGCAACGTCTTGGGTATCCATATAAGCCATTGGTGACGTATCACCCGTTACCCAAACTGCTTGATTATCTAATATAGGAATTGCATATTGACCAATTAGCCCTTGCAAAAAGCCACAAGGACGCAAAATTGTGTAATTTAATCCTGATTCAGCTAAAAATGCCTCTGTACACCGCTTAATTTCCATCAACGGCACGTGGCTATATTTCTCAGCATCCAAAATTGAGAAGAAAATATACCGTTTAACACCTGCTGTCACCGCAGCTTGAATTAGTGCAACTTTACCGTCCCAGTCTACCTGTTTAATACTGAGTGAGTCTGTCGCTCTTGCAGTAGCAGCATCAATAATAGCTGTAACGCCCTCTAAGGCTGGTGGTAGAGTTTCCGGTTCACAAATATTACCCCGTACTAACTCAGCACCCCATTCTTTTAAAAAAGCCGCTTTTCTAGGACTCCGTACTAAGCAACGGACTTGATAGCCTTCATCCAAGGCTTTACGCGCTATTTGTCTTCCTAAAGTACCAGTGGCACCAACGATTAATAAAGTCATCAATGATAAGTAACGAATCTTAAACTTTCTCTAAGATATTATCAGAATTTTATGAGTGATCTATAAGAAAGTTAACAAATGCTCAGGGGAGGCGAAAAAGTATGATCTATCCCTTGATCATGCCTATCTCCCCTAAAACTAAAAAAATTTCCATAAATTCCAGGTGCGTGACATAAAAAACAATGTAGAGACGTTGCAAGCAGCGTCTCTACATTCCGATAAAAGGAGATGGCTAAAAGATTATTCTTCGCCGCCTTGGATTTTAAGTAACAAAAAGCCTAAGCCTAAGCCGACTAAAATCAAAGTTGAGGACAAAATTGCTGCATTGAAAATTTCACCTGTCATTGGTTAAACCCTCCTGATCGCTAATAAACAAAAACTGGCACATCATTGTAAAGCCAATATTAAGCCTATTGTCCAGATTTAGAAATAGTTCCAGTCTGGACTAGAGATAAACTACTAGCATTAGTTGTGACCGCAAGCAGTATTTTAAAACAGCTTAGGTAAAGTAAAAATGAATATGAGTCAAACTTTATTTACAAAAACTGATACAAAACTTGATAGTGAGCAAAAGCGCAGCCGTTTAGCTGTAACACTAGGAGATCCGGCGGGTATTGGTACAGAAGTAGTCTTAAAAGCGTTGGCAGACCCGCAGATAACGCACAATCTAGATATTACGGTAGTTGGTAGTAAATCACTGTTGCAAAAAACCTACCTACATTTGCAACAGCAAAATCATCAGAATTCTGATTTATTGATTGACCCTGCTAAGTTAACAATCCTTGATGTGCCATTAGATAGGTCAATAGAGAGTCAGATTAGTATTGGTACTGGTAATGCAGCCAGTGGGGAAGCGAGTTTTGCATATTTAGAAACTGCGATCGCACGTACCCTAGAAGGTGAATTTCAAGCTATAGTCACCGCACCCATTGCTAAATCTGCATGGAAGGCAGCAGGATATGATTATCCTGGTCAAACTGAATTATTAGCACTGCGAGCGCACGTTACCAAATTCGGGATGTTATTCGTCGCGCGATCGCCTTATACTGGCTGGACACTCCGCACCTTACTTGCTACCACTCATATCCCCTTACGTGCAGTCGCAGATACACTCACGCCAGAGTTAATGAGTTTGAAGTTAGATTTATTAGTAGAGTGCTTAGAGCAAGACTTTGGTTTAAAAACCCCTAAAATTGCGATCGCAGGTTTAAATCCTCATAGCGGCGAACAAGGACAACTAGGGCGCGAAGAAATCGACTGGTTAATTCCCTGGTTAGAACAACAACGCGATCGCTATCCTAATTTACAACTAGATGGCTTCATCCCACCCGATACCATGTGGGTAAAACCTGCTCAAGCTTGGTACGGCAACATTTTAGAACCCCAAAAATCCACAATTCAAAATACCGCCGATGCTTATCTTGCTCTTTACCACGATCAAGGTTTAATTCCCGTTAAACTGATGGCATTTGACCAAGCCATCAACACCTCAATCGGCTTACCCTTCATTCGCACATCACCCGATCATGGCACAGCATTCGATATTGCAGGTCAATGTATAGCTAATTCTAATAGTATGAAAGCAGCGATCGCACTAGCAGCAGAATTAGCCCAACAAAGACAAAACCTGCCCATTTTCACCGTGTAATGATTAATGCAGCCAGTATACGGAAAATACTTAAAATCTCCCCCTCCCCGAATTTTGGGGATGGGGTTGGGGGGTGGAGTAATACGTTTAACTCACTCCTGCCTTGTTTTAAGGCTACTCATTTTAGATAAATGGGGGATGGGGATAATCAAATAATTTAGCTAATCTTTTCATAAGAAGGGAAGATATATAAGATTAAATTATGATATTTATTTACGATATTAAGCTAGTAATCCTTTCAATATTAATTGCAGTTATTGCTGCCTATACAGCCCTAGATCTAGCGGGAAGAGTAACTGCTAGCAAAGGTAAAACTCAAAAGCTGTGGCTAATTGGAGGCGCTACAGTAATGGGAATAGGTATTTGGTCAATGCACTTCATTGGAATGCTGGCATATAAATTGCCAATTCCTATCGCCTATGATCTGCCAACAGTTGTAATTTCCCTGATCGTACCGATATTTGCATCTTTAGTTGCTTTATATCTTGTTAGTCGTCAGCATTTAACCAAAACAGCATTATTTGCTGGCGCTATATTTATGGGATTTACCATCGCTTCAATGCACTACATCGGCATGGCAGCAATGCGTATGCCTGCGATCGCCTACTATAATCCCAAATTTGTAATATTATCTGTAACGATCGCTATTACTGCATCATTAATCGCTCTGTGGTTATCCTTCAAACTTCGCCAAGCCAATACCCTCACTGATATCCTCAAAAAAATTGGTAGCGCCCTAATTATGGGAACTGGTATTGCTGGAATGCACTATACAGCAATGGCAGCAGTTACGATGCAACCCTCTTCCCAACTCAGCCAACCTGGAACCTATATTCTCGCTAGCTCTAGTTTGGCAGTAGCGATCGGCATTACCACCTTCATTATCCTAACTTTAACCCTACTTACATCTTTATTTGAACGTCGCCTCGATCTACAGCGCCACAAACTAGCTGCAATGGTCGAATCTTCCAATGATGCAATTATCACAACTACAAACAATGGAATTATTAGCACTTGGAACATGGCGGCAACCGAACTTTATGGTTATTCACCCTCTGAAGCGAAAGGTCGGCATATCTCATTCTTAACTGTGCCTGATAATCAAGAGATAAGTGAAATTTATCAACCACTTGAACAATCTGAAAGCATGGAAAACTTTGAAACCGTGCATCAGAAAAAAGATGGTCAACTTGTTAGTATTTCTCTAACCGTATCAGCAATTAAAGATAGTGTTGGGCAAATAATTGGTACTAGCATTATTGCTCACAATATCACCGAACGCCAACTCGCACAACAACTTTTAAAGCAACAAGCAGCATCATTAAAAGAACAAGCAGAATTACTGAATTTAGCACATGATGCAATTATAGTACGTGACTTAAATAATAATTTCACTTTGTGGAATAAAGGTGCAGAAGAAATTTATGGATGGACAGAAGCAGAAGCATTAGGCAAAACTTCTCATTCGCTATTACAAACAGAATTTCCTCAACCCTTATCAGAAATTCAAACTCAACTATTAACTCAAGACCGTTGGGAAGGTGAACTTATTCATCGAAAAAAAGATGGTACACAAATCATTGTGTCTAGCCGTTGGGCATTAAGACGCGATCAAAATAATCAACCTCTAGCTATTTTAGAAATCAACAACGATATTAGCGAGGTCTACGAAGAACTTCGTTTACGCAAACTTATTCAAACAGAACTAGAACAAGAGCGAGCATTTTTAAATGCCGTTTTAGAAAACATTGAAGACGGTATCGTTGCTTGTAATGCTCAAGGTAATTTAACATTTTTTAATCGTGCTGCCAAAGAATTTCATAGTATACCTGCTAAACATATACCTGCTAGCCAGTGGGCGCAACACTATAGTTTATATCTACCTGATAGTGAAACGCTTATGGAAATGGGAGACATTCCATTGTTTAGAGCATTAAAAGGCGAAATAGTTCGCAACTCCGAAATGGTAATTGCTCCTAAACAAGGATTAAAACGAACATTATTAGCTAGTGGACGAGGATTATTTGATGACAATGGCAACCAGTTAGGCGCTGTCGTCAGTATGCACGATATTACTGAACGTAAACAGGCAGAACAAGAACTTAACCAACTTAATCAAAATCTAGAAATTCGCGTACAACAACGCACTGCCGAACTAATCAAAACTAATCAAGAATTGCAAAATGAAATTGCAGAACGCATACAAACACAGATAGCTTTATCTCAAGCAAATCAAGAACTAAAAGAAAACGCATTACGTTTTCAATCTCTTGTCTCTAATATCCCTGGTGCTGTTTACCGTTGCAAATGGGATGACGATTGGGCTGTAGATTTCATTAGCGAAGCAATTTTTAATATTTCGGGATATCCTGCCAGCGACTTTATTAACAACTGCGTCCGTACTTATGACAGTATTATCCATCCAGAAGATAGGGAAAACGTACAAACTGTTGTACAGCAAGCATTAGCGCAACATCAACCTTACAGCTTAGAGTATCGTATTATTCATGCTAACGGTAGCGATCGCTGGGTTTATGAACAAGGACAAGCCCATCCTTCGTCAAGCGGTAACATTTTGTGGCTTGACGGAGCCATATTCGATATTAGCGAACGTAAGTTAGCCGAAAATCAAATTAAAAACAGCGAAGAGCGTTTCCGCTTATTAGTAGAAGGTGTAAAAGACTACGCGATTTTAATGCTAGATCCACAAGGTTACATTACTACATGGAATACAGGCGCAGAACGTATAAAAGGGTATCAAGCAGAAGAAATTATTGGTCAGCATTTCTCTCGCTTTTATACTGCTGAAGATGTAAAAAGCGGTAAGCCTGAGCGTATTCTCAAGGCAGCAATACAACAAGGGCGATATGAAGAAGAAGGTTGGCGTGTGCGTAAGAATGGCTCACTATTTATGGGTAGCATTTTAATTACAGCCCTACATGATGGAGCAGGAAACCTACGCGGATTTTCTAAAGTAACCCGTGATATTACTGAACGCAAGTATAACGAAGAAAAATTGCGTAAATGGGCAGATATATTTCAACACACTTCGCAAGGATTAGTAATTGCTACCCCAGGTAATGAGTGTTTGGAACTAATTAACCCTGCTTTAGCTAAGATGCACGGATATACAGTTGAAGAACTTATAGGTCGTCCTTTTACCGATCTGCTCGCACCTGAATGTATAACATCCGTTTTAGAACGTATCCATCAATCACTCTCTCAAGATTACTATTCTTTAGAAACTAAACATATTCGCAAAGATAAAACAGTTTTTTATGCTCTTGTTGGGGTAAATAATGTCAGAGATGAACAGGGGAAAATTTCTTATATTATCACCAATATTCAAGACATTACTCAGCGCAAGCAAGCCGAAACCGAAATCCTTAATTCTTTGCAAAAAGCGACAGAGCTAAATGAGCTTAAATCGCGATTTATTGCAATGACATCTCATGAGTTTAGAACTCCCTTAGCAACTATACTATCTTCCACAGAGCTATTAGAATATTACTCAGATAAATTGCCTGAATCTGAAAAACAAGATTTATTCAGACAAATTGAAGCCGCTATCAAACGCATGACACAACTTTTGGAGGATGTGCTTGTCATTAATAAAGCTGAAGCTGGAAAATTAGAGTTTAACCCTGTTCCTATCAACTTAGAAAGTTTCTGTCGTGAGCTAATAGCCGAAATGCAACTAAGTGCTGGCAACAAGCATAAAATAATATTTACTAATAAGGGACACTGTATTAGTGCAGTAATGGATGAAAAACTGCTGCACCATATCCTGACAAACTTGCTGAGTAACGCTTTGAAATATTCCCCTGATGGTAAAGATGTTGAATTTGAGCTTAGTTGCCATAGTCAACAAGCAATTTTTAAAATTAAGGATCATGGAATTGGCATTCCTTGCGAAGCCCATGAAAAATTATTTGAATCATTTCAAAGAGCTAAAAATGTAGGTAACATTCAAGGAACAGGCTTAGGTTTGTTTATTACTAAAAAAATGGTAAATTTACATCAAGGCAGTATTAATTTTATTAGCAAAGTTGGGATAGGCACTACCTTTACAGTCAATCTTCCTTTACATATTAAGGTATCAATAGATGAGTAAAATTTTAGTAATTGAAGACGAAGAATCAGTCCGTGAAAATTTAATTAAACTCTTAGATCTAGAAGATTTTGAAGCAATTGGTGCTAGTAACGGTTCCATAGGCGTAAAACTAGCCAAAGAACAAACCCCTGACTTAATAATTTGCGACGTAATGATGCCAGAGTTAGATGGTTATGGTGTTTTAAGTGCTTTACGTCAAGATGATATTACCGCAACTATACCATTTATATTTTTAACTGCTAAAGCTGCTAAAGAAGATCTTAGACAAGGAATGGAACTAGGTGCAAGTGATTATCTTAATAAACCATTTACTAGGGCTGAAATACTTAAAGTAATAAATACTCAACTCCAAAAACAACAAAAATTAAAACAGCAATCTGAAAATAGCCTAGCCCAATTAAGAAATAGTATTACTTTATCATTACCACATGAACTAAAAACACCTTTAAATGGAATCCTTGGTTTATCTGAAATGATGATGCTGTCCAGCGAATCAATGGATGCAAATGAAATCAATGAGATAGCAACCGACATATATAATTCTGCTAAACGTTTAGATTATTTAATTCAAAACTTTTTATTGTACGCAGAACTCGAAATGATTGCTAAGGATTCTCAAAAACTGGCTTCATTAATAAAAAATTGTACGAACTTTTCTGCTCCTATTATAACTAACATCGCAAATAATAAAGCTATCCAATCGGGTAGAGAAGCAGACTTGAACTTAGAAATCATAGATTCAAAAGTACAAATTTCAGAAGCAGATTTGAATAAGATTATTGAAGAAACGACTGATAATGCCTTTAAGTATTCCCAAAAAGGTACGCCAGTTAACATAAAAAATCAAGTGTATCAAAATGAACTTATTATAGAAATAACTAATTTGGGTAGAGGTCTAACAATTGATCAAATAAATCAATTAGGAGCTTATATGCAGTTTGATCGTAAAATTTACGCTCAAGAAGGTTCAGGATTAGGTTTAATAATTTCAAAGCGCTTGGCGGAATTATACGGAGGAGAATTAAAAATAGATAGTATCCCCAACAAAGAAACAAAAGTGACTATTACTTTGCCTATACAAGGTCTTTTTTAGTGATACCTCTTCAGGCTTTTCGTAGAAACTAGGATTATCACTATTGCAGCCAAATTTTTTACAGAAAACGGCTTTGTTGCTTTAATCAGGGTTTTTTACCATGCGCGAGTGATTCCCTAATCTACTTAACCTTACAGATCCTTTTTTCAAGCTTATTGTCTTCAGTCATAGCTTCTGAGATATCCACCGTTGCCACAGTAGTTTTAAAAATACTTAAATCTATAGTTTAAGCCTGATCGTCACATCTTGCAACTACCATCGCCAAGACCCGTCGTAGATAGGTGTGGCTGCACAAGTAAAGACTGTCTACACAGACTATACCAACTTATTGAGTGTAGCCCGACTAAGTATGGTATAGCCAAAGAAACTAACTCGTAGGTAGTTAATGCAAGGTAGAGACGAAAGCTAAATCCTGTTTAGAGCCTTCGCTGAATTTGAAGAAACTTGAAAAGCTGCCAATTGTTGGGCAAGGATAAGGATATCGTTTGCACGTAAATTCTATTGAATATGCCCTCATCACACAACCACGATAGTTAAAAAACTTGTAGGACGGTTGTATAGCCTTGTCCAAGTGCTTTTCACCATATACACCCTTATTTAAAATTTTTTTCCGTAAGGGGTTGACAGTTTGATTTCTAGTTGTTAGATTAATAAAGCGGTCGAGAGAGGCAAGCGCAAGCGAAGCACTTTCAAGCGCCTGAACCTAGAAAATTATATAGTTTGAAAGCTTTATAGCACGAAACCTCGTCAAAAGCAAT